>JALYWD010000678.1 GCA_030852885.1 Chloroflexota bacterium
TACACGCGCTTGCGGGTTCCACCACAGATCGGTATAGTCCGCCCGCAGTCTGCACTCCGCCCGTGCGAAGAGGATTCCCAACCCGCCCATGAGTGACCAACGACCACATGCCCATGCCTGGCCAGCCAATGCCCTGATCATCAGCGCGGCAACAACGGGCTCCTGGCCAACGAAGGCCCAGAACCCGAACGTGCCCACCACACCGGAGGAGATCGCCGCCGCCGCGATTGCATGCGGTGAAGCCGGTGCGGCCATCGCGCACATCCACGTGCGAGATGCGCAGGAGCGCGTGACGTGTGACCCCGAGTTGTACGGGCGGGTGCGTGAGCTGGTCGAGGCAGCGGGATCCAACGTCATCCTCAACATGTCCACGGGCGGTGGCGCTGGTACGTCAACCGATGAGGACCGCATGGCGCCGGTGGCGTTGCGGCCCGAGGTCGCCTCGTACGATTGCGGCTCGGTGAACTTTGGCGAGCGGGTGTTCATCAACTCACCCTGGTTTCTGCGGGAACTGGCCGTGCGCATGAACGAGGCAGGGGTGAAGCCGGAGATCGAGTGCTTCGAGCCGGGGCACATCTGGAACGCGCTGCGCTTGATTGATGACGGGCTGCTGCAGCCGCCGTACTGGTTCCAGTTTGTGCTGGGGGTACGCGGCGGCAGCCCGCCCGAGGTCAAGCAGCTCCTGCACATGGTGGAAATGCTGCCGCCGGGCGCGCACTGGTCGGTGTGCGGGATCGGCCGGGCGCAACTGCCACTTGGCCTGGCCGCCATGGCGATGGGCGGTCACGTGCGGACGGGGCTGGAAGACAACATCTGGTACCACAAGGGCGAGTTGGCGCAGAGCAACGCCCAGCTCGTCGCCCGGCTGGCGCGCATTGCCGGAGAGATGGGGCGGCCACTCGCCACGCCGGACCAGGTGCGCGCGTTGCTCCAGTTGCGTACGGCGCCCGCTGTGGTCTCAGCGGACGCCTGAGCCGTGGCGCCCCGCGTAGCCGCCGCGCAGATCGCCCACGAGACCAACGTCTTCTCGTCTGTGCCAACGGACTTCAACGCCTTCCTGGCTTCCGGCCTGCACGTCGGACGCGAGGCGGTAACCTCCGGGCTGGATACCAACAGCGAGTTCGGCGGCTTCATCAATGGCGCAATCGCCCAGGAGTTCGACCTCCTGCCGATCCTGGCGGTGTGGGCCACACCCTCCGGCATGGTCACCGCCGACGCCATCGCGCGCCTCTCGGAGATGCTGGTGACTGGCCTGCGGGAGCAGATGCTGGACGGCCCCATCGATGGCGTGCTGCTGGCGCTCCACGGCGCCATGGTGACGGAAATCGACGACGATGGCGAGGGGTACCTGCTCCAGATCGTGCGCGATACCGTTGGGCCGGACCTCCCGATTGTGGCCACCCTCGATCTGCACGCCAATATCTCGCCACGCATGGTGGAACTGGCGGATGTCCTGATCGGGTACGACACCTACCCGCACGTCGATATGGCCGAGCGCGGTGATGAAGCGTGCGCCGTCATGGGGCGGCTCCTGCGCGGGGAACTCCGCCCGACGCCAGTCCTGCGCAAGCCGCCGCTCCTGCCGACCTCGCAGCGAATGACGACCGGGCGGATGCCCATGCGCTCGATCCTCGAGCGCGCCCACACCATGGAAGAGGATCCGCGCGTCATCAACGTGACCATCGCGGGCGGCTTTCCCCCCTCGGATACCGCCGACGCGGGATTTGGCGTGGTGGTCACCACGCACGACGATCCCGACCTGGCGGCGGAACTGGCCGATACACTCGCTGCCGAAGCCTGGGCGCTGCGTGACGGCTTCCTGGGCGGTGTCGCCACCTTCGAGCACGCGGCGGACCTCATTGCCTCGGGTGACCAGGATGATGATCTCGATCGCGCGGCGAGCGGCCCGCTGGTCCTGGTTGATATCGCGGACAACCCGTGGACAGGCGGACCGGGCGACAGCGTCGAACTGGTGCGGTTCCTGTTTGCCAACCGGGTGAGGGATGCTGCCGTCGCGCTGGTCCGCGACCCGGAGGTTGTGCAGGAGGCGATCAAGGCCGGGCCGGGTGGCCAGATTGCCGTGAACCTTGGCGGCAAGATCGACCGCTTGCACGGCGATCCTTTACCGGTGCGTGCGCATGTGAAACTCCTCAGTGATGGCCGCTATATCAATGATGGCCCGATGATGGCGGGGTTGGCAGTGGACCTGGGGCCGAGTGCGTTGCTCCTGTGCCGGCCGCGAGACGACGACGAAACGCCGCCAGTCGAGGTGCTTGTCACGACGCGCGCCGAAACGCCTATCGACCTCAATGTCTTCCGCAGTCACGGGGTGGACCCCACCCGGCGCCGCGTGCTGGCGCTGAAAGGGAAAGGGCACTTCCGGGCCGCATTCGAGCCCATTGCGCGACGCGTCGTCCTGGTCGAGGGTCCGGGGATTACCGGGGCAGATCTCTCCCGGCTCACCTTTCGCAAGGTGCGTCGCCCCATCTGGCCGCTTGATCCGGCCGAGGCGATTGCCTTCTCGGCGGCCAGCGGGTAGCTGGCGACGGGTCTGGGGCAAAATGCAACGAGGGCGGCCACCTGGCCGCCCTCGTCTCGTCTTGGGTGTGCTTGCGGGCTACGCCTTGTCTTCGCCGCCGACTTCGCGGAATTCGGCGTCCACCGTTTCCTCGTCGTCGCTGCTTGCGCCGGCGCTGGCTCCGCCGCCGTCAGCCTCGCCGCCAGCGTCCGACGCGGCGGCCTGCTCGTACATGGCCGAGCCGGCCTGGGTCAAGACCGAGACCATGGCCTCGTAGGCCGGGCGGAGGCGATCCGCGTTCGTCGGATCGTTCTTCAGGATGTCCTGGACATCCGCCAGCTTGGCCTCAAGATCGGTCTTGGTCGCTTCCGGAATCCGGTCGCCGTGCTCCTTGAGCGTGCTCTCGGCCTGGTGCGACATCGACTCGGCGTCGTTGCGCAGCGTGATGGCCTCGCGGCGCTGCTTGTCCTCTTCCGCGTGAGTTTCGGCCTCCTGCACCATGCGCTGCACGTCGGACTCCGAGAGGCCGGACGAGCCAGTGATGGTGATCTTCTGCTCCTTGCCCGTCGCCTGGTCCTTCGCCGTCACGTTCAGGATGCCGTTGGCATCGATGTCGAACGTCACGTCGATCTTCGGTGTCCCGCGCGGGGCCGGCGGCAGGCCATCCAGGATGAACTTGCCGAGGCTCTTGTTGTCGGTCGCCATCGGGCGCTCACCCTGGAGCACGTTGATCTCCACCTGCGGCTGGGTGTCAGACGCGGTGGTGAAGGTCTGGCTCTTGCGGGTCGGAATGGTGGTGTTCCGCTCGATCAGCGGGGTCGCCACGCCACCCAGCGTCTCGATGGAGAGGGTCAGCGGCGTCACGTCGAGGAGGAGGATGTCCTTCACCTCGCCGCCGAGCACGCCACCCTGGATGGCTGCGCCAAGCGCGACCACCTCATCCGGGTTGATGCCGCGGTTCGGCTCCTTGCCGAAGAAGCTCTGCACCTTGCGCTGCACCGACGGCATGCGCGTCTGACCGCCAACGAGGATGACCTCGTCGATGGCGCTCTTGGACTGGCCGGCATCCTTCAACGCCGCTTCCATCGGTGCGACCGTGGCGTCGACCAGCTTCTGCGTCAACTGCTCCAGCTTGGAGCGGGTGAGCGTGATGTTCAGGTGCTTGGGGCCGCTGGCGTCCGCCGTGATGAACGGCAGGTTGATATCGGTCTGCTCCACTGAGGAGAGCTCGATCTTCGCCTTCTCGGCGGCTTCCTTCAGGCGCTGCAGGGCCATACGATCCTTGCGGAGATCGATGCCTTCCTGCTTCTTGAACTCATCCGCCAGGTAATCGATCAGGACCTGGTCGAAGTCGTCACCACCGAGGTGGGTGTCGCCGTTCGTGGCCTGGACCTGGAAGACGCCGTCCGCCAGGTTGAGCACCGAGATGTCGTAGGTGCCGCCACCGAGGTCGTAGACCGCGATCTCCTCGTCGCCCTTGTTTTCCAGGCCGTAGGCCAGCGCGGAGGCGGTAGGCTCGTTGATGATGCGCAGCACGTTCAGGCCGGCAATGCGGCCCGCGTCTTTCGTGGCGTCGCGCTGGGCATTGTCGAAGTAGGCCGGAACCGTGACTACCGCCTGGTCGACCTTCTCGCCGAGGTAGGCCTCGGCGTCGGTGCGCAGCTTCTGCAGGATCATCGCGGAGATTTCCTGCGGGCTGTACCACTTGTCACCCATCTTGACCTCGACGTCGCCATTGCTGGCGCCGCGGAGCTGATAGGGGATCTGGTCCTTGTCCTTCTGCACCTGGGGGTCGTTGAATTTCCGGCCCATGAAGCGCTTCACGGAGTAAACGGTGTTCTCCGGGTTGGTCACGGCCTGGCGGCGGGCAAAGCGGCCCACCAGGCGCTCGCCGTTCGGCGTCATGGCGACCACCGAGGGGGTCAGCCGTTCACCTTCGGCATTCGGGATCACCGTCGGCTCGCCACCTTCAATGGTGGACATCACCGAGTTGGTGGTTCCCAGGTCAATTCCGATCGTTCGTCCCATGTCCTGTCTTCTCCTCTTGCCGTACCACTACCTGATTCCTGACCACGTTTCGGGTTACAACGTTCATTGCTGTTATTCCGCCGGCGCTGGTCCCACTTTCACCATCGCGGGCCGCAACACGCCGTCGCCAAGCCGGTACCCGGGCTGGTAGACGGCGACCACCGTGTCGCCGCCGGCCGGGTCCATTTCGACCGCCTCATGCAGGGCCGGATCGAACTGTGCGCCCAGCGCCTCCACCGGAGCCACGCCGTGCTTGCGCAGCGTATTGAGGAACTTCTGCTCAACCAGGCGCAGGCCCGCGATCATCGAGGCCGTGTCGTCGTTCTCCGGAACCGAGGTTAGCCCGCGCTGGAAGTCATCCAGGACCGGCACAAACTCGCGCAGGAGTTGCTCGTTCGCGCTCAGGCGCTGCCGCTCGCGGTCCTGCTCGGTGCGCCGGCGGTAGTTGGCATACTCGGCGGTGGTTCGCTGCAACTGGTCGAGATAGCGGTCACGCTCAGCCGCGATCGCGTCAAGCTCGGCATTCTCAGCGGCTGCCGCTTCCGCGGTTGCTGCTTCGTCTTCTGCAACCATCTCCGGAGTAACATCCTCCGAGGCGTCAGTCATTGGTCGTCCCCCTGCTCCCCACCAGGGGGAGGGTTGCGGCTTCCCCTGCATGCGCTGTCTGCGCCGGGCCAGGAATTGCTCGTACGGATCGCTCATCAGATCCTTCGCTTCACTCGCCGTTCAGATCGGCCATGAGGTCGCTCATCAGCCTCGCCATGTAGCGCACCGACGAAATTGATCGATCATACGCCATGCGGGTCGGGCCAACGACGCCCAACACCCCGACCACTTCGCCGTCGATGCCATACGTGGAGACCACGATGCCCAGTCGCCGCAGCTTGTCTTCCGGATTCTCCTTGCCAATGAAGACCTGGACATCCGGCTCGTCACCGAGGCGGGGCAGCATGGCGCTCAGGAAGAGCTCTCCCCCAAGGAGACTCAGCAACTCCTGTGCCTCGGCTGCACCACTGAACTCTGGCTGCGCCAGGACATGTTCCAGGCCCGAGTGACGCAGGGCGCCGTTGCTGGCCATGCCGCGCATAGCCGCCACGATGTGCGCCAATGCGATCACCGCGGCGCCACTCGCCCCGGCCGCATGGGCCTCGATTTCGTCCGCCGTCAGCCCACGCAGGGCCGCCGACAGCGAGTCCGCGAGCGGGGAGAGGATTTCCTGCCCGGTATCCTCCGTCCAGTGCGCCATCACCTGCCGCACCGCGCCAGTGCTGGTGACAATGATCACCAGGCCGAGGTGAGGCTGCAGCGCGACCAGCTCCACATGACGCAACCTCGGCAACTGCGCGACTGGCGCGGAGATGACGGAGACGTTCCCCGCCGCCCGCGCAAGCGTGGCCGCCGCGAGTTCGATCCAGCGGTCGAGCTGGAGTTCGGCTGCGCGAAATTGTTGGAGGATCGCCTGCCGCTCACTGGAGGGCAGCTCGATATCGCCCATCAGGTTGGCGACGAAGTAGCGATAGCCCTGGTCGGTCGGGATGCGCCCGCCGGAGGTGTGGAGGTGCTGGAGATAGCCCAATTCCTCAAGGGCAGCCATCTCGCTGCGAATGGTGGCAGGCGATACGCCCAGCCCCGTACCTGCCGCGAGGACGCGCGAGCCGATGGGACGGCCGGAGGCCACGTACTCGCGCACGACAAAGCGCAGGATGAGGCGTTGCCGCTCGGTCAGCAGCGGGGGCGCCATTCCTGGGCTTTGATTGGGGCGCAAGGGTGATTCGCTCACGACTCTCTCCAGCAAGATTCTAGCACTCTCACTGGGAGAGTGCTGATGACAGCGTAGCCCATGACACGATCTATGTCAACCTTGTGGAGTCGTAGTGAACGGGTACGAACGAAAACCCCCCAGACCGCTGCGGTCTGGGGGCCTTGTCATGGTTGCGCCTGCTCAGGAAACAGGGGCGTCTTCACCGGTCAGCCACGAGGTGCAGGCCGCACAGCGCTTGGCCCCGGTAGGAACCGCAGTCAGGCAGTTCGGGCAGACGGCCGCCTCCGGCTCCTCTGCCTTGGGCGCGGCGCGGGCCATGAGTGCATTCATCGGCCGGATAATCATGAAGTAGAGGACCGCGGCGATGATCAGGAAGGAAATCACCGCGTTGATGAACAGACCGTAGCGGAATTCGCTGTTGTTTATCGTAAAGGTGAGGCCCGAAAAGTCCGGCTGGCCGCCTAACGCTCCGATGACTGGCGTAATGATGTCCGCCACCATCGAGTTCACCAGGGCGGTGAACGCGGCGCCAATGACCACCGCGACCGCCAGGTCAAGTACGTTGCCTCGCAGGATGAATTCCTTGAATCCGTTCACGAGATCCTTCATAGATCCTGCTCCTTCTCGCTCGGCGCCGTTGCCGCACTGGCCGCGAGTGACATCGTGCCACGATTGCGCCGGCAAAGAAAGGGGGCGAGGAGGAATTCCAGCCGCGCTATTCGTGCGAATCGTCGGCCCGGTGCAGGATGCGTTCTGGCAAGGCCAGGAGCCCCCGGAGCGCCTCCGTTACGCGGTCCACTCGCGTGGGAGGCTGGGCAGTCTCCGCGAAATCTTCAGCCGCGGATACCGGCCCGACGTCGTGGCCCAGGTCGCGCTCGATCTCCCAGCGGTGCCGCATGACCCAGAGGTAGACGTCCGCCTCGGTTTGATTCGGAAAACGATCAGTCAGTCCCTGGGCGCGTGCGACCTCGATGATCGGGCAGTAGATGAACTGGTACCAGTCGGATACTGCCTCACGGTCAGTGACGGGTTCGTGGCGAATGGCAGCCAACCAATCCCGATGCCCCTGGATCTGCTCCCAGATTTCATCGTACCGGCCGAGTGCGGTTGGCCGGATGTCGTGATCGGGTTCCAGGCGGTCGAGGTCCGTGCGGCGCAGGAATTCGGCGTACTCCGCCTGTAGCAGCATCTCGTTCGGCTCCATCTCGGCGTAGAACGGAGCGCGAATGTGCCCTTCGATGACCTCGGCGTCGATGTACTCCTGGCCGCGTTCACGCGCCACGCTGACGCGGTGGTTGCCGTCCTTGACGAAGTAGACATCGCCCACCTTGTAAAGCTGGATGGGCGGGAGATAGACATCCTGGTAGTAGGCCCGGTCGACGTTCTGCCAGCGGCCAGCGGTGAAGCGCTGCCGCGGGAAGAATGTGCGATTGAAATCCTGGAAGCGGTCCATGCTGCCGACGATCCGATTCACCTGCACAGTTTGCAGGCCACGGTAGCTCTCGCCGTCCGGTGAGACGCGCTGCCGCACTTCGTGGTACGGGATCAGATTTCGGGAGCGGCGGGCAATGATGGCGCGTACGTCACTGAGGAAGGCGCGGTGCCTGGCCCGCTCGAAGTCCTGCCGGACCTCTGTCTCAAATGGTCTGCTCATGAATTGCCTCGCGCGCTGAGCGTGCTGCCGACGGCGCGGGTTCGATCTCCAGCAGCTTGTACGGAAAAACGTTGATCACATCGGTGTCGTGAAACCGCTGCTGGTTCGGCTGTGAGCGGTCGTAGAGGTGGATGTGCCCGTGCAGATGGTACGCGGGAGCCCACCTGGTGAGAAATCCCCGAAGCGACTCGAACCCGCGGTGGGCGGGATCTGAGCGGTCGTTGACATCGCGTGGCGGGGCGTGGGTGACCAGCAGATCGAGCGCGCGGCCGTGGCGCGTGCGGTTGTACTGGAGCTTTGGGGCCATCTTGCAGGCCATGAGCCCAACCTGCCACTCTGAGTACTGGCCCTTCTGGTCGTCTTCGTAGCGCAGGCAGCCGGGAATACCGGCCAGGATGAGGCCGGTGCCGGGATCGGTGACGACCTTGCCGCTGATGTCGATGGCGCCGCCCGGCTCGCAGGTGCGGCCCTCGCCGCAGCGGTTTTCGTGATTGCCGTGGACGTAGTAGAGGGGCCGGTTCAGGGAATCGGCGATGAATTCCAGGTAGCTCACCGGCAGGTCTCCGCAACTGACCACAAACGCGACGTGGCCCATGCGCTGGCGCAGGGTCTCGCTGTGGATACGGGGATCAGCTTCGTCGGTGACCGCGAGAATTGGAATGGTCATTGACACTATGCGGGCTCAAGCTCGGATCGGCACTACGGCGGGCACACGCGCATCACTGCGCATGCGCCCATGGTACTCCACGGTTGCCGCCTAACTCCGCTGCTCTGCCCCCGCTGCCTGGATGAGTGTGCGCAACTCCGCCGGGGAAAGCCCAGCCACTGGCTGCCCGATGACGGCCTCGATCTCTTTCGGGCCATTCAGACCGCGCTCGCGCGCCCACGGCCAGAAGGCACTCCAGGAGTATTCGGCAAGGTCCGCATCGGACGCACCCGGGGCTGGGGCCGGGGTTGGCGCGGCAGGGGCTACCTCGGGCGCCGGCCGAGCCGGGTGCTCCCGCATTTGCGCCGGCGCCGGGGCAGCCTCGCGTACTGGTCCAGCAGCCTTGGCATCCGGTCGCGCGGAAGGACGGCCAGCCTGCTGTGGACGGTTGAGCGGTACGGGAGCCGGAGCTACGGATACGGGACGGGCGGCAGGGCGCTCCTGGCCGGGCCGGCCCGCGGGCATGGTGGCCGTGTCGTCGCCGCGCTCCCCGAACTGCGCGCCAAAGCCCAGCGCGTTCAGCGCCCGCCCGATGGCCTTCGTCTCCGCCTTCTCGATGAAGTCGGGAAAGTCAGTCGCGGTCTCGCTGCCGTAGCCAGTTGCCTTGCCTCCGGTGGGCAGCGTCACCGTCGCCTTGAAGATGGCCATTTGCTGATCGTGCTCAACCATCTCGGTGAGCAACTCGGCGTCCGGATGCTCCTTGCGCAACCAGAGCAGGCGCCACTTGACATCGAGGTAGTCGCCACCCCCACGGCCACGCAGTTGGCGCAGGTAGGGTGTCGGATCAAAGCCGCTGCCCCCGCGCGCCGGCGAGTCTTCATGCAGCGCCCGCGAAGGCTGCTCGTTGAGCTCGTATTCGGGGCTATCGGCAAGCGTATCATCTGGCTCATCGCCAGCCTGCCGTGGCAAATCCCGCTCGCTGCTGTCCTGTGACATGTCCCGGCTCCCGAACTATGGCTGCGCGGAATGGCCCGATGAGCGAAGGCCGCGGGGTAGGCATTCGTATTCTTCAGTATACGAAGCGAACGCATGTTCGCAAGATGTGACATTCAGACACGCGCAACATTCGAGGAGCACCCATGGAGCCTGAACCAATCACCGCGGAGCCACGCGAGCCCGCGGAACGCCCTGAAGTCCGTACCGCGGCGTCGTTCGCCGATATCCTGGATATGGTCTGGCCCGAGACCGGCCTGCAGACCAGCTCCCGCGTCTCGCAACGCCCGCGCGATACGCTGGGCGAGGATGACGTGGTGGAGCTGGAAATCGACTTCGTTCGCCTTGCCCTGACGCCGCTGGAATTCATCCAGCTCGCGTCCTTCCTGCGCATGACCGTGGATGGCTTGCTGGAGCAGCATCCGGGCCTGCAACGCGCCGTCGTGAACGCCTTCGACATTCGCGACTAGCGCACAGACCACCCGCACTAGCCCGTCGCATCCGATACGATGCCCGGCAATGGTCATTGGCTCGAACAGGAGAGACCCGGTGCATCTCGCGCAATTGCCAAAGTTCCCGCTCGCCGTTCTGCCGACCCCGCTGCAGCGCCTCCGCAATCTGGAGGTTGCGCTGGGGCCGGGTACACCGCGGATCTGGATGAAGCGCGATGACCTGACTGGCCTGGCCTTCGGGGGAAACAAGGCGCGCAAGCTGGAGTACCTGGTTGAGGATGCCCGGCGGCACGGGGCCACCGTGCTGGTGAGCGAGGGCGCGGTGCAATCGAACCACGCCCGGATGACGGCTGCGGCGGCACGCGTGGCGGGCATGCGCTGTGTGCTGGTGCTGAATGCCGAGCATGGTGCTGGCGTGGTGGGCAACCTGCTGCTGGATCACCTGCTGGCCGCCGATGTGCGGGTCACAACGACGCGCGACGAGCGGAACGCGCTGATGGCGAGCGTTGGCGACGAACTCCGGGCCGCCGGGGAGGTTCCCTATGTCATCCCGATTGGCGGCAGCGTGCCCATTGGCGCGGCGTCGTACGTGGCTGCCGTCGCCGAGACACTGGAGCAGTTGCGGGCGGTTGGTGAGGCGCCGGCCAGCCTCTACTTCGCGTCCGGCTCGCTGGGAACCCAGGCCGGGCTGGTGGTGGGCGCCCGGGCCTACTCCGCGCCGTTTGCCGTAGAGGGCGTGGCCGTCCTGCATCCGGTTGAGCAACTGGTCACCCGGTGCGCGGATCTGGCCACGAGGACAGCCGAGTTGGTCGGCCTGGAGGCCCGGTTCACGCCGAACGACATCCGGCTCGACGGCGGATACATCGGCCAGGCGTACGGAGTGGCAACCCCTGAGGGGCTGGAGGCCATCAGGCTGCTGGCGCAGACCGAGGCGATCCTGCTCGACCCGGTCTACTCCGGCAAGGCGATGGCCGCGCTGCTGGCGGCGATCAGGGCGGGCAAGTTTGCGGCGGAAGATTCGGTGCTCTTTCTCCATACTGGTGGCGGTCCCTCGCTCTTCGCGTTTGGCGAGGCGCTGCTGGCATCGTAACGCGGTGGAACAGAATCGCAGGGCTTCATGGAACAGGACATCTTTGACGTTCGCGGCTTGCATATCGTCATCACGGGTGGCGCAAGCGGCATTGGCCTCGCCGCCGCGCGGGAGCTTGCCGGGCGTGGCGCGCTGCTGGACATCTGGGACAACAAGCCGGCCTCCCTGGCGGCGGCCCTGGAGGGGCCTCTGCAACCCTGTAGCGAGCAGATCACGACGCGGCAGGTCGACGTGGCGGACGCCGACGCCGTCGAGGCCGCGGCAGAAGTCGCCTGGCAGGCGGCGCCGGTTGACGTGCTGATCAACTGCGCCGGGATGACGTCCCACCG
>JALYWD010000280.1 GCA_030852885.1 Chloroflexota bacterium
GACCGGCACGGCGAAACCCGCGCGCGGACTGCCCAAGCAGGATGTCTGTTACGTTGACGATGCTCTCGGGAATACGCTGCGCCGAATAGATGAAGGCATTCAGGTCAGGAGCAGCTTCTTCCGCGCCGGCATGCAGCGACGATGCGGCAGTCAGGTGGGCAGGCGTCAGCGTCGAAACCGGTACCGCGCCAGAGCTCTGGAGCAGCGTGGTGTACGTGCGGACGTAGAGATCGACCTCACGCTTGCCGGGTACCCGCCCATTGGTGGCGACCGGCGCCCGCACGTCGCGTTCAGCGAGTTGTGGTCGTTGCTGCTCTGCTTCGAAATCCGTAGCTTGTGCCATGTCGCCCGCTCACAAGGTGGTCACGCTTGCGATGGTCGTCGCCATCTCACTGGCGAGTATAGGGCGGGTTCCACGGGGCGCCTGGCCATTACGCGGAATCACTGGCGCTTCTGATGTCAATCGAACATGTCATCCTGCGTCGTTGCGGCCTGCGCGTGCGCGAGCAGGCGATCTGGGGAGACAGCAATTGAATTGCGGCCGAGTGAGCGCACCGCCCCCTGCTCCTGCAGTTCCAGGAGCTTGCGCGTAACCGTGACGCGGTTGGAACCGATCATGTTCGCCAGGGACTGATGCGTGAGCGGCAGCGTGATCGCTGTCAAGCCATCGGCCGTTGGCCGGCCAAATCCGCGAGAGAGGTGCAGCAGAGTCGCCGCGAGACGCACGGACGTATCCCGGGCGAGCAGTTGCTCCGTCAGCATGTGCATTTCGGACAGGCGACGGGACATGCCCTGGACCACCGCTGAGGCCAGTTCCGGCACGCGCTGAATCAGGTCCGCCAGCTCGTTCGCCTCGACCACAGCCACAGAGGCGTCTACAAGTGCCTCGGCGGAACTCCCACTGGAGAGCCCATCCGGATCCACTTCCTGGGTGAAGACGGTGCCAGGCCCGAGCAGCCCCAGGTTGATCGAGCGGCCATCCGGGAGCGCCTTGTACAGCCGCACATACCCGGAGCGCACGATGTAGATGAATCCCTCGCCGTGCCCGGGCCGGAAGATCTCCTGTCCGCGATTGAATGTGATCGTACTCGCCCGCGAGTACGAGTTCAGATCAGCAAGCTGTCCCACCGTCGCGGCTCCTGACTGACGAGTCGTCGTTTGAGCGGCCGCCCGATGCGCCTGCACACTTCCTCGATGCTCAGACATCGCGCTGCTGTACCACCCTGGCGCAGTGACCGCTAGCGTCCGCGCGGTCGCTCCTTCGCGTGAAGCGAACTTCATTGCCTGCTCCTTCAAGTCGCGTGTCGAAGTACACCGCGGCCCGCGTTGCGGACAACCGTTCCCTACGCAAGGACAATGCCAGGAATCTCCGATGGGGCTACAGGCCCGAGGCCAGCGGATGTTCGTTTACCTCGCGACGGGACGGTCCGAGACGCCGCACCACCGGGCAATGAACAGCGCCAGGATGGTCGTCGCCGTGAGGATATCGTCAATCCTGATTGACTCATTGGGTGCGTGCGCCTGGCGCACATCCCCGGCCCCGAACATCAGGCATGGCATGCCGCCGGTGTTCACGAAATGCCGCATGTCCGCGCCGTACGTCACCCCGGAAACAGCCGGAGTTGCGGGCAGAACTTCGCGTGCCGCCTCGCTCAGGACCTTCACCAGCTCGTGGTCCGTCGCGATCTGCGAGGGCGCGAACTGCCCTGCGAGCCACTCCACCCGTGGTGGATGCTCACGTAGCCACGGGTCACCTGCCGCAATCGCCTGCACTTCCGCGGCGAATTCGTCCTTGAAGGTCTCCAGGTCCTCACCCGGCGCCAGTCCGGCGCGGCCCTCGGCGATGAGGAGGTCTGGCACGGTCGAGGCCCATGTGCCGGCGTGCACCGTCCCGATGCTGAGAGGAATCTTGTTCTCCAGGTGCGCGTAGAGCGGGTGGCTATTCGCGGCGTTGCGCCGCGCCTCGAACGCGAGCAGCCCGGCGTGGAGGCACGAGAACTTCTCGATCGCGCTCACGCCTTCATTGCGCGTGGCGGCGTGCGCTGCCAATCCGGGCACGATCAGCCGGAACATGAGGGAGCCGCCGTGCGCCACGACGATATCCAGGTCCGTCGGCTCGGTGATGACGCAAGCGTCGGCAACATACCCACGCAGGATGGCCGCCAGCGCGCCCGCGCCGCCATCTTCCTCGGCAATCGTGCTTTCGACAATCACCGTGCCGCCGGGCGCCAGGCCGGCGGACTGGAGCGCACGCAGCGCGAACAGGTTGGTGACCACGCCAGCCTTCATGTCGCACGAGCCGCGACCGAAGAGCACGCCATCCCGGATGGCTCCCGAATGCGGATCGGCATCCCACGCGGTGACATCCGCCGCATCGACCGTGTCGATGTGCCCGTTCAGGATCAGGGAACGGCCGCTGCCCGCTCCTTCGAGCGTGCCGGCCACATTGGGCCGCCCGTTGAACCCACCCTCCAGGGTCACATGCTCGGCGTAGGGCGCCAGAGCCTCCGCGGATGGCTCCCATGTCTCAACGCTCAAGCCCTGTTCGCGCATCAGGCGCGCCACCACAGCCTGCACAGCGCCTTCGTTACCGGTATGGCTTTCCGTCCGTACCAGCTCTTGCAGCGCCGCAACGAGCGGCTCACGCAAGCCAGCCACCGCCGATGTGATGGCAGCAACATCCGCAGTTTGCATCTGGCTCATGCTTTGGTAATCGCCTCCTGGTGGACTGGTCGCTGGGTCATCGACAAGGTCACGAGATCGCGGCGCATGCCCTGCTCGCTCAGCGTGCTCCACAGGGAGGTGAAGCGTTCATACGCTTGCTGCCGGTCCGCGTGTGCCGCGCTGAGCAGGGAGATCAGCCCGCGCCGTACATCGTCTGGCGGGGGGCGCATGGCGGAGGTGGCAATGGCCGCCATCTCCCGCGGCGTGGCGCTCGCCAGATCTGCGCGAACGCGGTCCGCCTCATCAGCCATGGCCGCGGAGAGTTCTGCTCCCACCATCTCAATCTCGACATCGCGATCATGCAGCACGCCAAGCGCTTCCTGGACCTGTTTGATACGGTCGGTCTGCAGCTTCCCACTCTCACCAAACTGCGGGGCAAAGAGTTCCAGCGTGTAACGCAGGCGCTTGGCCGCGATCCGCATGTCGTGGAGCTCATGGGACCACGCTGGCTCCGCGATGGCAGGCTCGTAGGAGTAGAGCTCCGCGATGCGGATCGCAAGCACCTTCCGCGCATTGACTCCAACCGGCGCGTCCGGGTCCAGGTTGTTGACGGGCCAGGCGCGGCTCATGCGTTCTCCTCGTCCTCTGGCGCCTGCGCGTCGGCGGGCACTCGTGAGGCAAAGCGGCGCTCCACCTCGTCCCGCAGCGGCCCATGCATGAGTTCAGCCAGATAAGCCTCCATCGCTGCGCGCGCCACGATGCGCTCACCGTCAATGCGGTTGATCAGGCGGTCAATGCCCGGCCAATCCGCCGGGGAAGACACTGCCCGTTGCTCCTGGAGGCGTTCCAGGATCACATCACGGTCCCGCACCTCGCCGAGCGAACTGGTGATCTCCCTGGCTGAACGGTGCAGCGGCTTGTACCAACCGTTGGGGAACGCTGGGGCCGCGACATCCATCGCTGCCCGCAAGCGCCGAGAGGCCACGCGAACGTCGTGCACGCCCTCGTTGTCCGCACCCTCGATGGCCGCGGGCAGCACGTTCCAGACCTCCTGCCATCGCTCGTGGATCAGCGCGCGCATCGCATCGCGAAACACGAGGTCATCTGGTTCCGCTTCCGGCGTCGCCCGTGTTTCCCTGCGCACCCTGGCCGATCGCGCCTTTGGCGGCTTCTCTGCCTTGCAGGGACGCGACAGGATCTCCAGGAGCAGGCCAGAGCGGATGCCGCTGTGCGCCGTTTCAATGCGTGTGGCGAGCACCCGGCTCGCGACTGCGGCCACTATCGCCACGCCTGAAGGAAGCACGCGTGCCCGGGCTTCTGGTGCTTCGATGATCTCGGCCAGTTCGGCCGCGTTCAGGACCGCCATCTTCCCCAGGACGTTCTGCACCGCGCGGCGATCCAGCATCCGCTCCTGGGCGGTCATGCGCGCGAGGTATTCGCCGGTGCCACCGACCACGATCAGGCGCACGCCCTCGCCCCGCGGCAGCTTGAGAGAGCGAGTCAGCCGCTCAATGACGCCATCAGCCTCAGCCTGGACCTGGGAGAGCGCCTCCGGAGTTGGCGGATCTGTGCTGATGAAGCGTTCGGTCAGGCGGCCTGAGCCAAGCGGAGTGGAACGCGCGCCGAGCACCACGCCGTCGTTGGCCACGACGAACTCGGTACTGCCGCCGCCGATATCTGCGACAACGACATGCCCGGTGAGCTCCGTATCGGTCGCGAGCCCACGAAAGGTCAGTGCGGCCTCTTCTTCGCCATTCACGACACGCACATCGATGCCCGTGTCACGCCGCACGCGCTCCAGGAACTCCGCGCCGTTGCGCGCCGCCCGCGTGGCTTCCGTGGCCACGGCCGCGATGTCTGTAGCTCCCGCCGCGCGGGCCTCGCCAGCAAAGCGCTTCAGGGTGGCAATGGCGGCCTCAATACGCTCCGGATCGAGTTCGCCGGTGCGATCCACGCCCTGGCCCAGGCGTACGACATCGACCACCTGGCCAAATTCCTCAAGCTTGCCGTCGCTATCCAGGCGGCCAAGCGACATCTTGATGGAGTTGGAGCCGATATCTATTGCTGCCGCAACGCGCGACGTGGCGTCAGTCACCAGCCAGGTCCTTTGCTGTTCGCATCCGCGGCTCCCTCTCTATCATGGACGATAGTCTAGTCTTCAGGCCCTACACGCGGGTCAGGATGCGCGGAGTCGGACGATGACGAAACACGAGGCGGTGAACGTAACGTCTGCTGACGCCCCGGCACGGCTAAAGGAGCGGGCAGAGGCTGAGTTGGCGCTCCTGGTTGATGAGCGCAAGGCCGAGCGCCGCCTCAAGAAGCGGTTGGCGGCCCTGGCGAAGGAGGAGCGACGCCTGGCAGAAGCCGTTGAGCGTCACAGCGCCCGCCTCGCGCTGGTTTCCCACGCCGAGAACGCTCTGCGCGCGGCGCAGGACCGGCGCGCAATTGGCCCTGCCTAGATCGTGAGCCCGTCACGCGCGGCCAGGCGCTCACTGGCAGCCCAGAAGCGATCCAGCAGCGTCGCCTGTTCGCCGGCCGACATGGGGCGTGGCTGATGGAAATCCTCGATCTCCACGCCGTGAATGCGCAGGCCCACGATCCGCGTGCCCCGGAAATCAACCTCCAGGACGTAGCCTGAGCGCACCTCCGCCGCCCACATCTGGTCCAGGATGAAGTTCCCCGGAGAGTAGACAATCGGCCGCCCGGCATAGACCTCCATCCCCTGGTTCACATGGGGGTGATTCGTCACGACCATCGTCGCTCCCGCATCGATGGCGGCGCGCGCCGCGGCGGCGGCCCAGTCCGGCACCACGGAAACATATTCCGCGCCGTAGTGGAAGTACGGAATCACGACATCGGCCAGCGCCGTGGCGGCGCTGATGTCCTCCAGCACTTGGCTCATCAGGAACGGGTTCGTTCCGGGCCGGTCTGCGGTCGCTCCCGCATCGAAGTCGAGCACACCGTTGACCGCGCCCGGCTCTACCTCGTAGTTCGCGGTCACGCCATCGATACCCAGGAACGCGATGCGCTGCCCGGCCAACTCGAAGACGAGGGGAGCCCGAGCCACCCCGATATCCCGCCCGCCGCCGAAGTACGGCATGCCGCGGGTCTCCATGGCATCAAGCGTATCCAGGAACGCCTGTAGACCCCAGCCTTCGCTGTTCCAGACCGTGTGATTGTTGGCAACCGTCAGGGCATCGATGCCCGCCAGCGCCATCCCATCGAGCATGGCCGGATCGGAGACGAAACTGAACGAATGCGCATCGCTCGGTTGCGGCAGGGTGGCCGAGAGATTCCCCTCAAGGTTGGCAATGGTGATGTCGAAGGAGCGCAGCAGCGGCGCTACCCGCAGAAATGGCCGCGTGAAATCGCCATACTGCACCATATGCGCGTGGACATTGCGCCCCGGCACGATGTCGCCAACGACGCCCAGTCGCCACGGAACATCGCCATCGAGGGCGACCAGCAGCGGATCATCTTCGCCGACCTTCAGCGCCTGCACCCGGAAATCGACCACATCGACCGGAACCACCGCGACGGCCCCTGCGTCCGACCGCAGCATGGCAGCGAGCTCGTCGTAGCTCTGTGCCGTGGTGGTGGCCGTGGCGCCGGGTAGCTCGAAACCTGCCAGGGCCACAGGGCGCACTGGCAATGGCACGAACGATCCAACTGAAGACCAGTTCGTGATCGCGCCGCTCAGGAGCCCCCAGGCATCGTCCGGCCCCACCCCGGCCACTGGCAACCGTGGCGATGCTACCAGCGCCATGCCGTCTGGCAACGCCCGGGCCGCCGGCTGCGCCACCGGCGTCGCCGTTGCCTGGCGCAGAACTTTTCCACCGTGCTGGAGCGTCCTGCCATGCGATGCCGCAGCAGCCTGGCGCTGCGCCGCATCGAGTGCCGCAACTCCGAGGCCGATTGCCGGCGTGGCCAGGACCCGGCGCCGGGAGATTCGCCCCGTCTGGCTGGGGATGATGGCTGGCGCGTCCTCGGAGGATTCGTTCGGCATGCTGGCTCCAGATCCGGCGCGGGGTCACGTGCCCGGCGGGTAGTACTCGAAATACTCCACGATGGCCTGCTCGTAGGCCGTAACGATCGCGTTTTCTCCTTCCGGAGAAGTCATTACCCCAACATCGCCCGGGTTGGAAAGAAAGAACGACTCCACGATAGCGCCCGGCATTTTGCTTGGCTTGATGACACCGGGAATCTCAGGACCCGTGATGATGAAGTGATCGAAGACCTGGTGTTCCATTTGCACATCTGCCGAAGAGTCAGGCAAAACACCGCGTTCCTCTTCTGCTGGCAGCACGTACCCGACGCGCCCCAACTGCTCCTTGATGTGCGCGTAGGCAAGGGTCGCGAACTCTGCGTTACGATCCCCGAAAGGACGTTCTCGCGTAAACCAGGTTTCGTACCCGCGAGGCTTCTCCGTCGAGTAGCCGTTGACGTGAATGGAGATCAGCAAATCCGCGTGAGCGCTGTTACAGGTGTCGATTCGGGCCTGGATCTCGTCCAGCGTCTTGTTGCGGTCAGAGCGTGGCGGATCGTGAGCGGCTGTTCGCCCATCCTTGTTCACGTCCTTGCCGTCCACATTGACGTCGATGTCCGTATCGCGGGTCATCACCACGTCATACCCGCGGTTCTTCAGGCGCGCTTCCAGATCCCAGGCTTGCTGCATAACAAGCACGGCCTCTTCCAGCTCTGAGCTGCCGTCATCAAAGAACTGGGTAAACCCGCGGTCGCTCCCACCGTGTCCCGGGTCCAGGCACACAACCGGGGGCCGCTTGAAGTTCGCGGGCAGCGGGATCGGCGTCTGTTCTTCTGGCACAACAGGCGGTGCGTTTTCTACTGGGGCCTCAACAGGCGGCTCCGGAGTGGGGTCGATGATGCTGGCCACAACCGGCGTCTCCGGGATCGGAGTCGGCTCCTGGACCCGGCCAAACAGGCGTCCCCCCGCGAACGCCAGGACGATCAGCCCGACAATCAGCAGCGCCCCTGCCAGGGTCAGGGCCGGTGAACGCAGCCGCCCATCCTGGCGTGTCTTTGGCATCTTCGGGACGGGCCGCGACCCTCGTGTTGCCGTGCGGCCAGGATTTTTCCAGGCCCAGTCGACGCTGACTGACTCCTCGGGCGGGGGATCGAGCGGAGGCGGCGCAGCAGGTTCAGGACGCACACGTTCCCTGCGCCACGACCAGGTCGGAGCGTTGCCCGAGGATCCTGTTGGGTTCACGTCTGCCTTATCCCAGGCACCCATCGCTGCTCACGAAAATGCCACCCCAGCCGCCGCATTCCGCCACGCAGAAGAACTATCCGGGATACGCGTCGAAATACTCCTCGATCGCCCGCTCGTAGGCGCCAACCAGTGTTTCTTCCCCCTGATCAGACGTAATGAACGCCGCGTCCTCGTCGTTCGACAGGAAGATACCCTCGATCACCGCGCCCGGCATATTGCTGGGCACCAGTTTGCCGGGGCGTTCCGGCCCCGTTACCGCATGATCTTCGATGCCGATGCCGCGGTCATTCGCGTCGTATCCCGCTGCCACATACGCTTCGGCCAGGGCCGCGTGCATCATCTCGGCGAACGCCCGGCTGCGCCCGCTGAATGGCCGCTGATCGTTGTACCAGACCTCGTATCCCTGCAGGGCGGTGTTTTCCGCACCGTTGTAATGCACATCGACCAGGAGGTCCGCGCTGGCGAGGTTGCAAATGTTCACCCGGGCCTGCAGGTCATCCAGTTGGTCCGTCTTCGCCGGACCGGCAGGGTCCGCGGTGATGCCGTCGCCATTGACGTCCTCATTTGACGGGTTGACTTCAGTATCCGTTTCTCGTGTCAGGACGACCTCGAAGCCATCGGCGCGCAGCCGCTCAGCCAGCGCCAGCGAGTGCTCAAGCGTCAGGTCTTTCTCCTGGAGCACGATTTCACCATCGACAATGCGCACGTTCCCGAGATCAATGCCGCCGTGACCAGGATCGATGCACACGATGTTGCGGCCGTCCTGTGCATACGCCTCGTCCACCTCTGGCACCGGTACGGGCACGGGCGTCGGCGTAGGTGCTGCCGGGAGCGGCGTTGGCGTTGGCGGCGCTGGAGGCGGCGAGGGCGTTGCCGTAGGCAGCGGCGTGGGGATGGGTGTGGCCGTGGGAATAGGCGTCGGCGTGGGCGGCGGCGTCATGAAGCGCTGGCTGCCCAGCCGCCCCCCGATAATGAGGAGCGACAGCACCAGCGCGACGAGGAGAATGGTCGCTCCCCGGGCAACATCTTCATGCCGGTTCTTTCGGCCATCCATTGACTCGGGCGCCCCCGTTCCGGATCAACCGTCTCGTTGGCCGAAGCGCAGTGACACGGTCGGGTCACGATAGTGGTTGACTGCGGCGGGACACACGTAGCCTACGACCCAAGCCAGCGTGAGACAAGAACCAGTGTACCGATTAGGGCCAATTCCGGTCCGAATCCGTCACATCTGCCATGCTGTGCGACACTCATCCGCGAGTTTTCTCTTCCGGAATGCGCATCGAAGGAGTTCGGTCATGAAGTCGGTGCTCGTCGTAGAGCCGCACGACGTGCAGGTTATCGATGAAGAGGTGCCGCAGCCTGGTCCCCATGATGTGCTGGTGAAAGTGGGCGCTTGCGGTATCTGTGGCACGGATGTCCACATCATTGAAGGTGAGTTTCCGCCAGCCGTCTTCCCGGTGCGCATCGGGCACGAACTTGGTGGCGATGTGGTCGCAGTCGGCGAGGATGTGCGCGGCGTGAAGCCGGGCGACCGCGTCGGCATTGACCCGTGCATGCCGTGCGGCGCCTGCTACTACTGCCAGCGCGGCATGGGCAATCTCTGCGATTACTTCGGCGGTGTCGGCACGAGCTACACCTCCGGCGGTTTCTCCGAGTACGTCTCCGTGCCAGAGAAGCAGGTCTATCCCATCCCGGACAGCATGTCGATGAAGGCTGCCGCCCTCATCGAACCCGTTTCGTGTGTCGTGCGCGGCTTCCATCGCCTCTCGCCGCTGGTTGGCGAGACCTATCTCGTCTACGGCGCTGGCCCGATGGGACTGCTCAACGCCCAGGTCGCGCGCTTTAACGGCGCGAGCCTGGTGGCGATCATCGACATCAACCAGTCCCGGCTGGACCGCGCCCGCGACGAGTTCGGGTTCGTCCATGTCGCGACGACGCTGGAGGACTTGCGTGACCTTGCGCCACGCGGCTTCGACAACGTAATCGAGGCCACCGGTGTCACGAAGGTGGCCGAGGCGGCCATCGACGCCGTCAAGCGACGCGGCAAGCTCCTCCTCTTTGGCGTCTGCCCGCCGGGTGAGAAAGCCTCCTACGACGCCTACAGGATTTACAACGAGGAGATCACCATTCTCGGCACCATGTCCGTCCAGAACTCCTACGGCCCGGCCATCGATATCCTGGCCGCAGGCGCCATCGATGCCGACCGCATGGTGACGCACACCTTCCCCATCGATCAGTTCGATGCAGCGATGGCGGCCGTTCGGAGCGGTCAGGGCCTGAAAGTGCAGGTCACAGGCGTGAGCGGCGACTAGAGAAAGAGCAGCATCGCCCCGGCCACAAATGGCACGAGAATCACCGCGGCTCTCAGGAATGCCCGGGGCGCACGCCTGGTAAACCGAGCCCCGAGAAAGGCACCCGCCCCGAGGCCAATCGTGAGCCCAACGAGATGAGGCAGCGATACGTCGCCGTGCCGCGCCATCGCGGTCCCGCCTGAGGCGCTGATGAACACCAGCGCCAGCATCGTCGTGCCCACGGTCTGCCGCAGCGGCAAGTGG
>JALYWD010000689.1 GCA_030852885.1 Chloroflexota bacterium
AGCCCTGGTGACGTCGCTACGAGATTGGATGGGATTTCGGCGGCGTGAGAGCGCCGGGGATACGGTGCTGTACCTCGCGCGGGAGGTGACCGACCGCCAGCGCTCGGTGCAGTCAGGGTTGGCGGAGATCCGCGACCCGCGCATCCTGGACCGGCTCGATGCGGATGACTTCGAGGGCCTCGACATCGTCATCGAAGAACAGGCGGACGAGGACCGCGAGTACGCGGTGGTCCTGGCGCGCCTGACCCTGGCTGCCGCCAAGGCCAAGGGATTTGATGACCAGATCGTGGATGCCTCGCTCCGCCTGGACACCCTGCTGCCGGGAGATGACCCCAGCCACGAGCGAGATCGGCTGCTGCGGGAGGCCTATGGTATCGCCCAGCGTGCCGGCTATGTGGAGGGAGGCCGCGCAGCGCTGAGCCGGCTCGGCATGCGCGCCATGGATTCCGGCGACACGGAGCGCGCCCGGAGCCTCCTGGTTCAGCAACTTGAGCTTGGCGACGAGGAATACGACGACATCGCCGAAGTGAATGCGGCTATCGCGCTCGGGGACCTCCTGCGTAAGGAAGGGGAGCGGTCGGAGGCGCAGGCGCTCTTCCGGCGCGCTGGTCGTGGCGCCCAGCGACTGGACTACCAGCATGGCATTGCCGAGGCGCTGGTGCGACAGATCGAGATGCTGCCGCGCAACACCGACCTGGAGACGATGGCCGCGCTGCAGCGCCAGGCCTCTGAAGCCGCGCGGCGCACGGCCGACCTCGGTTTGCAAAGCCGCATTGTGATCAGCCTCGCCGAAACGCTGCGACGCAACGGCAAGACAGCCGAGGCCGTGGCGCAACTGGAGGAGGGCCTGCTCGTCAGCCGCCAGATCGGTGATCTGGCAATGGAAGCGCGCTGCCTGACCGCCCTCGCCGAGATCGAGCAGAGCCGCGGCCGTATCGCCGCAGCCGCGAACCACGAGCGTGAGCTGTCGCAGTTGGAGGACCGCCGGGGCAATCGCGGTGCTGCCGCTGACTGGTCCATTCGTTCTGGCACGTCGCTGCTCGATCTGGATGAGATTTCCGGCGCGCTTGAAGCGTTCAACCGGGCGCTGCAACTGGCGGTGTCGGCGGGTGATGTCACGCTTGAGCAGCGGGCCCTCGGTGGCATCGGCATGTCGTATGCGCGCGCCGGACGCCGATCTGAGAGCCTGGAAAACCTCATGCGGGCGCTGGATCTGGCGCGCGCCGCGCGGGATCGCCGCCACGAGGCGCGGTGGCTCGCCACGCTCGGCCAGGCACTCTGGCGCTTCGAGCAGCCGCAGGAGGCCATGCGGGCGCTGAACGACGCGCTGGGCGCGGCGCAGCGCGTCGAGGACCTGGCTCTGCAGGCAAGCGTGCTCACCCAGCTTGGACGCATCTACGCGGCAGGTGGGCAGACGGCGCGGGCCAAGGAGTGCTACGCCAACGCCTATTCGCTGAACCGGCGCCTTGGGCAGACCGAGGAGCAGATTGATGTGCTCAACCTGCTCTCTGTCCTGGCTGCCGAAACGGGGCAACTGCCGGCGGCAATCGCGTTTGGGGATCAGGCGCTGCAATTGGCCGCCGACGGAAGTGACCGGCTCACGGAAACACGCATCCGCATTCGTCTCGGTCGCCTGAATATGGCACGGGGAGATACCAGCGTTGCGCTGGACCACTTCGCCAACGGTGTGGCGCTTGCCGAGGCGGTTGGGCAACCGGCACTGGCAGCGCAGGCACTGGCGGCGCAAGCGGCTGCCCAGGTGCAGTTGAACGACTCAGGCGCGCAGTCCACCTTCCGCAAGGCACTCGGCCAGGCCCGGGCGGCCGGTGATGCGGCGGCGGAAGCGAACGCAGCCCTTGGACTCGGTCAGTTGCTGAATACGCAAGGCGCTCGCGTTGAAGGTGGGCAAATGCTCCAGGAAGCGGCTGCCGCGGCACGGCGCATGGGTTCGCGCGGAGTTTCCATCGCTCGTCGTGCGGACGAACTGCTGATCAGCATGGGACCGATCGAGCCTTCACCGCGCCGCACCGCAGACCTGCCACGGCGCGTGGAGATTGCGCGCACCCCGGAGCCCGCCCCGGAGGAGGGCGTGACGCCGCCGCCAACCGAAGGCGGTGACGGTGGTGGAGACGCGGTCTTCCGGGAGACGACGCTTCCGCCGCTTTAGGCCGCGGTGCAACGATCCCATTGTCTCGAGCGTGCCAGGGGATCTGTCTCGCACGCGGGTTCCAGACAGGAAATCTCACTCGACAACCACGGGATGACACTGTAGTCCAGGAGCGGTCTGGACGTACGTACACGGCAACGCTACAATGCCGTGTACCGCAGTAGATACGTACGTCCCGCAAGGGTTCTGGCTGAAACTCCCGCCCCAGTTTCGCCGGCTCTTGGCACCATCACAGGCCCGGACACGCCGGGCGGGTGACATCCATGCGCCGCCCGAGCGTTGCCGCTGCCGGGTTTGCCCTGATTGACGGCCAGGCCACCGATCCGGACGGGATTGTCTTTATCGAACAGGCGCCTGACCGCTGGGGACGTCTGTTGCTGGCCTGCGTGGAACCCGGGGAATTTTCGGCGCGCGGGCTTGAGTTAGCTGCTGTCGCGATGCGGACCTTGCGGCAAACCTTTGCGGCCAGCCCTGGCGCAGCCGCGGATGCGCTGCTCGCCGCCTTCGCCGCTGCCAATGACGCTCTCCTCGCTGAAAACCGGGTGCTCACGACGGGACGTTGGGAGCGCCGCATCTGCGTCGGCGCCACGGCCGTGGCGTTCCAGGGGCGCGAGGTCTATGTGGCCCAGGCGGCGCCGTCGCAAGCGATCCTGATCCAGGATCAACGTGTGTACGCCTTCCCTGATCTGGCGTCCTGGCGCGGAGACTACGTTCCAGACGCTATCGTTCCGGAGAGCCTGCCGCTCGGCCTGGCGGAGGACCCCGGCACGCAGATCTACCAGTCGGATGCTGCGCCAGGTGATCTCATCGCGCTTTGCGCGACAACGGTAGGCCAGGAGCTATCCAGGGACGATGAGTCTCTGCAAGCGCTCTTCAACGCCTCCCTCGTGACGGACGACCTTGAAGGCTCGGTGGACCGTCTGGAACGCCTGATGGTACGGAAAGGCATCATCAGCTCGTTCGCGGTGGTCGCTTCCGTCTCTCGCACAGGAGCACCGCAGCCGATCTTTGCGATGCGATCACGTTCTCGCCGGGCTGTCTCCAATGAGCCGGGCGGCACCACGAGTGACGATGTTGCGCGCACTCCGCGTGGTCTTCTCGCGCGGGACGCGATGATCGGCGCTGCCGAGCGACTCTCCCGCGGGAAGCCCGCTCCAGCCGTCGATGTTGCTGCGCGGAGACGGATGCAGGCTGCGCCGGGCGCCCAGAGTGTGCGTCGCTACCGGGGATCCGGCGGGATTCCCATGGAGGTGCGCGCCAATCTGCCGCGAGGTCCGGTGGTGCATGTGCCGGCGCGTGTCCTGGCGATCTCCGTGGCGTTGCTGATGGTCGCCGGCGGCGCTGGGGCAACCGTGAACTTCCAGCAAGGGCGCGAGGCGCGAGCGCACGCCGCGCTAGCCAGGGTGGACAGGTCGCTGCAGGACGCCGCGGCAAACCCGCTGGTGGCAACCTCTATGGTCACCCAGGCGGAGCAGGCACTCGACGACGCGCGAGCCTCCGGAGCCGACCCCGCGCTGGTGAGCCAGTATGGCCGCGCATTATCGGCAGTACGCGACAACGCCTGGAACATGCACCGGTTGCAAGACGTGCATATGCTTGGTTCCGTGCCCGGCTCGGCTGGGGGCGCGACGCGGTTGGCCCTGAGTGGC
>JALYWD010000290.1 GCA_030852885.1 Chloroflexota bacterium
GGCTGGCCAGGCATGGGCATGTGGTCGTTGGTCACTCATGGGCGGGTTGGGAATCCTCTTCGCACGGGCGGAGTGCAGACTGCGGGCGGACTATACCGATCTGTGGTGGAACCCGCAAGCGCGTGTACCTGGCCGCGCGGTGCGCCTAACCAGCAGGTGGTGACGGAGATCCGCCCAGGAACTGCTCCAGGGCCGCGTGGATCTCGGTCAATGGAGGCCGGTCGTCTGGTGACTCCATCAGGCAGCGGTCGATCACCTGGGCCAATGGTCGCGGCAGGCGTCGCCAAGTACGCAGGGGCACCGGCACGCACGGTTCACCCCAGTCGCCGCTGCTCTCGGTGTCAGAACGGTCCTCGTCGTGACAGGCAAAGTGCCCCGTCGCCATCTCGAACAGGACCGCGCCCAGCGCCCAGGCATCCGTCGCGGCAGTCAGGATGCCCCCCCGCACCTGCTCGGGCGCCATGTACCCTCGCGTGCCACGGCCCGGCAGTGCCCGTCCCGGTGGGTGCGCCAGGCTCAGGTCCAGCAGCTTGGCGATGCCGTTCGCCGCAATCACGTTGCCGGGTTTGAGGTCCAGGTGCAACGTCCCCTGCTGATGCAGATAGTGCAGCGCCGAGGTTAGCTGGAGCCCCAGGTGCGCCAGGTCCCGCGCTGGCAGTCGCTCAATGCGTTCACTGAGATGGGCCAGGGTCTCACCATGGAGCGTCTCCATGATCACCACAACTGGCGGACCGTCATGCACCTCGTACCCCCGCACAATGTGCGGGTGGCTGAACCGTTTCAGGAGCCGCCCCTCATGCAGGAGGCGGCTGCCTACGCCTGGCTTCGCGGTTTGATCTGGCCGCACCGTCTTGGCAACGACCCGGCAGTAGCGCGCCTCGGACCAGACGTCGTAGACATCCAGGTCGTGGCCGCGCCGCAGGTGGCTGACCACCCGGTAGCCCGGCAGCAGGTCGATTCCGGGCGCCAGCGGCGGCGGCCCATCCAGTTCTTCGTCGTCACTCATGGCGTGGCCAGTTCCATGGTGGGCTCAGCTCCGTCGCCGGCACGAAAAATACGCGCGTACTCGCCCTCCTGGGCCAGCAAAGCATCATGCGTCCCGTACTCTACGAGTTGCCCATGATCCAGCACGGCTATCGCATCCGCTCCCCGGACCAGATCCAGGTCATGCGAGATGATGACGGTCGTGCGGCCACGCATCAGTTCCCGCACTCCGGCAAGCACCTCCGCTGATTGCGCCGCGTCCAACCCCGTCGTCGGTTCATCCAGGATCAACACCGGCGCATCGCGCAGGATGGCGCGGGCAATGGCCAGGCGTTGCCGCTGGCCACCCGAGAGATTCCGTCCGCGCGTGCCGATCTGGCTGGCGTAGCCGTCGGCCAGGCGCGCGATGAACGCTGCCGCGCCTGCAACGTGCGCTGCCTCGGCCACTTCTTCCTGCGCCGCCCCTGGACGGCCGTAGGCGATGGCGTCCCCGACGCTGCTTGAGAAGAAGAGCGGCTCCTGTGGCAAAAGGGTGACGGCCTCCCGGATATCGTGCAGGCGGAGTTGCCGCAGGTCCTGCCCATCGAGCGTAATCCGGCCCTCTCGCGGATCGACCAGGCGCAACAATAACCGCGCGACCGTGGATTTTCCGGCGCCGCTGGCCCCCACCAGAGCCACCGCCGCGCCTGCCGGAATAGAAAGGCTCACATTCTGCAACGCATCCTGGTCTTGCCCGGGATAGCGGTAACTCACCTGCTCCAGGCTGATGTCTCCGCTGACATGTTCTTGCACCTGCGGGTGGTCAGGCTCGGCAATGTCAGGCTGCTGATCCAGCACCTCAATGATGCGTTCAGCCGACGCCAGCGCCGTGGACGCATCGTGCCAGGCGTGCGTAAGCCCACGCAGTGGGGTGTACAGGCTTCCCAGGAAGGCAAGAAAGACCAGCAGATTCCCCAGCGTGATACGGCCTGCCACGAGATCGTGTGCTCCAACCGCAACCACAACCAGGACGCCGGCAACTTCAATCAGCTCGATCAATGGCGCGTAGACGGCTTGAAGCCGCGTCAGATGCAACTGCACCTGACGTACCGCTGCCGTTTCGTCGGCAAATTCCCGGGCGCTGGCAGCCTGCCGGTTATTGCTGTGGACCAGGAAGGCGTTGGCGAGGTTCTCCTCGATGAAGCTGGCAATAGCGCTGTCCCGCGCACGTTGCTCCCGGGCAATCACCTTGAGCTTTCGCCCCACTCCACGCGCCAGTAACCAGCAGGGCGGAGCCACCTTGAACGCAACAATCGCGAGGCGCGCATCAATCAGAACGAGCGCGATGGTGTAGAAGACGACTTTCAGCGTGTCCGCTACGGCGTCCGCGAGTCCCTCGGAGACTTCATCAGCCACATCCTCGACATCCTCGGACAGGCGAGTAATCAAGTCGCCCACCCGATGCTGGTCTATTTGCAGGGAAGGCAAGAGCTGGACGTGGCGGAATAGACGGAATCGCAGCGTGAAAAGCGTGTGTTCGGATACCCAGGCAGAGAGATAACTACGACCAGCCCCAAGCACCCCGGCGGCCAGGGTCAGTCCGATGTACGCCGCCGCGATTGGCGGGAGCGGATCGAGATTCCGGGGCTCGAGCACGTCATCGATGAGGCGTCCGTAAAGCGATATGGCGAGGGCATCGAGCGCGGGCACGATAGCGGCACAAAGTAGCGCAAGCAGCAAGTGCCAGCGGTACGGGCGTACATCTGGCCAGAAGCGGCGCAGCGCCTGGGGGAACGTCACGGAGTCTTGCGTAGTCAAAACGACAACTTGCCGGACACGAAACGGCGCTGGCAGGGAACCCCGCCAGCGCCATTATCAACCACGAAGGTGTGGACTAGGTCCGGGATCGGCTACGACGATTCTTGCGGCGACGGCGCTTCTTGCGGCGCCTCTTCCCGGACTTGGATTCCGCGGAGACCTGCTTCGCGGTCAGGGCTGGGGTAAGGGCCTGAAAAATGGCGGCCATTAGGTCCTCCTTCGCGCGCAGTGCCGCGTTCGCGGCGGTGCGCTACGTGAGATCATTTCTGCCCGCGCTGTGACTTGTGGAGTACAACCGCGTGCTGATAAAGATCATAACCAACCGCCGTGAGGGCTCGATGAGCCTCTAATGAGAAAGTTCTCATCTGGTAGTGGAACCTACTCTACGGGTGGATCGAAACGATACCCGCTGCCCCGCACCGTCGTGAACAGCGAGGGCTCATGCGGCGGATCGAGCTTCGTGCGCAGGTAGCGCACATAGACATCAACCACATTGGATTCGCCCTCATAGTCGTAGTCCCAGACTGCCGCCAGGATTTGCTGCCGGGAAAGCAGCCGTCCGGGATTCCGCGCGAAATACTCCAGGAGGGAGAACTCCCGACGTGAGAGATGCACCTCCTGGTCGGCCCGACACACTCGGTGGGAAAGCAGGTCTATTTCCAGCCCTGGCCAGGACATACTTGCCCCCTGGGACTGATCGGAGCGCCGCGTCAGGGCCCGAATCCGTGCCAGGAACTCATCGAAGTTGAAGGGCTTGGTGATGTAGTCATCTGCGCCGTGGTCCAACGCATCGATTTTGCTGGCGGTGTCATCGCGCGCAGTAACCATGATGACGGGCAGATCGCGGCGCACGCGTCGCGCTTCCGCGAGCACCGCGTGGCCGTCCCGGTCCGGGAGGGAGATATCGAGCAGCATGAGGTCCAGGTGGTCCGCGCGCACGGCCGCGATGGCCTCAGCGGCGTTGGCGGCGAGCAAGGTCTGATAGCCTTGCTCTTCCAGGCCTCGGCTGATGACACTGGCCAGCTTGGGTTCGTCTTCGACGATCAGGATCCTCATGATGCGACAGCATAACCAATCGCGCGCCACCGTACCCAACCCGACCCCGGCCACCTCCCACAAGGAACCCTCACCGCCGGGAGAGGAGCCCGCAGCGGCTGCCTCAACTCTGCGTGGGCTGCGCTCCGTGGCATTCACCGTGGGTGGGCTGCTTGTGCTGGTCATCGGCGCGCTGGCGCTCGCCATCAACGAGAACACGCGCGTCAAGCACCTCACCGAGCAGGCACTCAACTTCGATGTCGAGGTGGAAGACGAAGGCGACGATGTCCGTATTGCCGTGCTGCAACTACGGCATATCCATCGCAACATCGCACTGGGCGGCGCATCGTCATCCTCCACCGGCGATTTCGACGCGGCATTCGCCGATCTGACTGAAGAACTGGGCGAACTCGAAGCGCTTGACCTCGACCAGCACCGGCTGAACCAGCCGCAAACAATCCGGCAACTCGCCAGCGAGTATCACGACCTGTTTCGCCCGGTCATCCCCATGGTTCACACTGATCGCCCGTTGTTTGATGATGTCAGCACCCGGGGCCTGGACCTTCTTGAACAGATGGACAGTGCGGCTGAAGAGCTGGACGCCTTTGGTGAACAGTTGGCGGATGAATCGCTGGGACGCGTGAATGCCTCGCTACGCACCGAGCAAGCGATCCTGTGGGGCCTCATGATCGGCGCGGCTGGCGTGGCAGCCGCACTGACCTTTGCCGCCAGCCGCGTCCTGCAGCAATTGCGGGCGTTGTACACCCGGGAACGAGATTCCCAGGCTGCGCTGGCCACCGCGCTCCGCACGAAGACCGACTTTGTTGCCGACGCGTCGCATGAGCTCCGCACCCCGCTCGCCATCATCATCGGCAACGCGGAGACATCGTTGCGGAGCCAGGCTCCGCACCGGCACCGGGACGCGCTGCAGGCGATCGCGGAAGAGGCGCACCGCATGAATCACCTGGTCGATGACCTGCTCTTCCTGGCGCGTTCAGACGCGGGGGCGCCCCCACTGGAGATCGAATTCGTCCCGGCACGGTGGCTGGCCCGGCGCAGCGCAACGTCGGCGGAGCAGCTTGCGACGCAGCGCGGGGCTTGCCTCACCTCCCGCATCCAGGGCGAGGGGTACCTGGAAGCTGATCCCGAGCGCATTCAGCAGGCGGTGCTGATCCTGATCGATAACGCGGCCCGGCACAGCCCGCCGGACGCTTGTGTCGCCCTGACGACCCGCATCGGCAGTGGACACTACGAGGTCACGGTCCAGGACGCTGGTCCGGGGATCGGCGCGTCGGAACTGCCGCACATTTTCGAGCGCTTCTACCAGGTCAAGACGGGCCGCACCCGGTCCCAGGCCGGGAGTGGTCTGGGCCTGAGCATCGCCCGGTCTATCGCGTTGGCGCATGGAGGTTCCCTGACGGCGCAAAGCACGGCCGGCGCCGGCACGGTGATGACGCTCAGCCTGCCGCTGGTGGAACATGGCAACGATCCGGCAACCCAGGGAGAGGACGCCCACGAGGACGTGGCCCCACCCCAGGCAGCCCCGTCGTGATCCACCTGCGCTCTGTGGCACTGCATCCCGTCAGCGAGGCGGCTGCGCAGGACCTGTATCCGTTCAGCGTGCCGGCAGTGGCCGCACTCGCGGCGACACCCCTGGAGTTCACCACCAACGTGACCTTCCTGGCGGGAGAAAACGGCACCGGCAAGTCCGCCATCCTGGAAGGGATCGCGTGCGCGGCGAACGCCATTGCCGTCGCGGGCGACGATCTCCAGCTTGATTCCAGCCTGGGCCCGGCGCGCCAGCTCGCGCCTCACCTGCAGCTCGTCTGGCGCTCACGCAGCCGCCGGGGCTACTTCCTACGCGCGGAAGACTTCTTCGGGTTCGCCCGCCGTATCTCGCAGCTCCGGAGTTCGCTGGAAGAGGACCTGGAGACGTTCAACGCCGCGCCGGGGCCGGATTCCCTGGGACGCCGCATGGCGCGCGGCGCGTACCAGCGCGAGATTGGCGAACTGCGCCGCACCGACGCGGTCATGAACGAGATTTCGCACGGCGAGAGCTTTCTCGCGCTGTTCCAGCGCCGCTTCGTGCCACGCGGCCTCTACCTCCTGGACGAGCCGGAGACACCTCTGTCACCCATGCGCCAGCTCGCCATGCTTTCACTGCTCCAGGAGATGACAGCCGGCGGCGAGAGCCAGTTCATC
>JALYWD010000292.1 GCA_030852885.1 Chloroflexota bacterium
CGCCGATCCCGATCTGGACCAGGTTCGTGGCGGGCGCGTTCGGGATGTTGGTGGCGTGGAAGAAGGGGGTGCCGTGCATCCGCTCGTCGAGGTTGTACTCGGAGAGATCGGAGTGGCGGTCGAAGTGGATGATGCCGACGTTGCCGTCGATCTGGGGCGCAATGCCCCGGATATCCGGGTAGCCGATGGAGTGGTCACCGCCCAGGACTACCGGGAAGACGGCCCGCTCGTGGATGTAGCCGATGGCCTTGTCGATCTGGTCGAAGGTCTTTTCGATATTCGCGGGGATCACCGAGATGTCACCGACATCGACGATATCGAGCGATTCCCAGAGATCGACCCCCATCTCGAAGTTGTAGCCGGTGCCCAGCGCGGAGATGGCGCGCATGGCCTGCGGGCCAAAGCGGGTGCCAGAGCGGTAGGTGGTGCCGCCGTCGAACGGCGCGCCGACGATGGCGACGTCCTGCCCGCCCAGGTCGTTCATGTCCTGCAGGTAGGGGCGAGCCGCGAAGGTGCCGGCATGATGGAAGCGCAGCCCGGTGCGGTTGAAGAGCGGAATCGTGCGGTCCTGGATGCTGGCCGCCGAGGGCAGACCATGCTCCAGGTTCATCTGGATCGCTTCCTTCGTCTTTACCGTGGGCAGTTGCGCCTCGCGCTCAAGCATCCGTGTGCCGTGCAAAGCCTCACGATCCACGCTTCCACCCCCTGTTGATCCAGCCTGCCGTTCTGTGCCGTACCTTACCATTGAGGACAATCGTCGCGGGGAGCAGGGATGTCTGACCCCTTTTTCGCTGGAAGCGCGTTGTATCATGGGCAGGCTCGCCCCCAGAACGCACACCCGTCGTCCGCGCGACGGATAGCCGTTTTATCGTGTCATATTCGGAGGTCGACCGCGCATTATGAAGCAGCGTTCGCGCACGGCCAGGTCCTACCGCATCCTCGGGATCCTGGTTGCCCTGGCACTCCTCCTGGGATTGCTCTTACCGCTGGCCGGTGTTGCCGCGCAGGATGACAGTGCCCAGGGGCAATCGCAGGAAGTTCTGGCGGAAGTTCCTACCACGGGTGGCCGCCGCCCGGGCCCGGTGATCCTGGGCGCCAGCAAGGTCAAGGAATCGGCGCCAGCCCGGGCGGCTGGGTTCACACCGGTCGAGTTGCAGGCTGACAGCATCGGCCTGGATGCGCCAGTCGAGAATGGCTCGATCGTCGATGGCGTGATGCTCGATCCGAGCGGCCCCTGGGTGGTCACCTGGTACTCGCAACTCGGGAAGGTCGGGCAGGGCGGCAACGTCGTTATGGCTGGCCATGTGGACTACTGGGATGTTGGTCCGGCCATCTTTCAGGCAGTCCCCGGCCTGCAGCCAGGGGATATCCTGCGCGTGATCGGGGAGGATGGCGAGCAGATCGAGTACGCCGTCGAGTGGACGCAACTCTTCAACGTACAGACGGAACTGACGCCCGAGGTGATTGCGAACCAGGTCGTCGGCGACACGGGCCAGGAATCGCTGACCCTGATCACCTGCGGTGGCGATTTCGATGCCGCGGCGGGTGAATATCTCCATCGCTATGTGATCCGCGCCAACAAGATCTAGCGCGCAACTACAATTTGTCTGCCTGGATGCACCGGCGCGCCTGGTAGGGCGTGCCGGTGGCGTTTGTCGTGAGTGCGGCGTTCCGGTCTTCTTCCTTCTTGCTGTCTACCCATTGGAGCCCAGTGTCCCGTGAAGTTCCCCACCCTCTCCCTGCCTGACCTGGATACGCCTGAGATCGCGCCGCTCCTCGTTCCGGAGCGCATCGGCCCGCGTGATGGCGCGGGCAAGACGTGCGTCGTGGCCATGAGCGGCGGGGTTGATAGCGCCGTGACCGCCCTGCTGATGCGGGAGCGTGGCTACCGCGTGATCGGCATCAACCTGCGCCTCTTTTCGCCGGACGATCCGGATCACCGCGCCAACCCGTGCTGCGGTATCCCCGCCATGGACGATGCCCGCGCCACCTGCGCCCGCATCGGCGTTCCCTTCTACGCCATCAATATGGAAGGGGAGTTCCGCGAGGCGGTGGTGGAACGCTTCGTGGATGAGTACGCCGCTGGCCGCACGCCCAATCCCTGCCTGGAGTGCAACCGGCACGTGAAGTTCCGGCACCTGGTTGAGCGCGCGAAGATGATCGGCGCCGATTGCCTCGCCACCGGCCACTACGCGCGGGTGATCGCGGGCGACGCTGCGCTGGGCGAGCCACACCGCCTCTTGCGGGCGGTGGACCCGCGCAAGGACCAGAGCTATGTGCTCTACACGTTGACGCAGGAGCAGTTGGGGTTTATCCAGTTCCCGCTGGGTGGCCTGCACAAGACGGAGACCCGCGCCCTGGCCCGCGCCTTCGAACTGCCGGTGGCGGACAAAGCGGAGAGCCAGGAGATCTGCTTCGTCGGCAATCAGTCGTACGCCCAGTTCGTGGCGAAGCGGCGGCCCGATGTCACCGTGCCGGGGGAGGTGGTGGATACCGCTGGCGTCGCCCTTGGCGAGCACAAGGGGCTGGTGCACCACACCGTCGGGCAGCGGCGCGGGCTGGGGATCGCGCGCAAAGACCCGCTCTACGTCATCCGCCTGGAGCCGGCCACGAACCGCGTGGTCGTGGGCTCACGTAGTGAAGCCGCCGCGCGGCGCATCGAGGTGGACACCGTGAGCATCATCTCCGGCCAGTGGCCCAATGCCCCGTTCCAGGCGGAAGCGATGGTGCGCTACCGTGGGGCGCCGACCCCGGCCACCATCATCCCGGGTGCTCCCGGCAGCCGTACGCTGACGGTGCAGTTTGCAGGCGTGGGTCCGGTCGCGTCGCCGGGGCAGGCGCTGGTGCTGTACCGGGGAGATGAGGTGCTTGGCGGCGGCACAATTCGTGCGGTCACCACGAACGACGCGGCGTAGGCAGCCCAACTGACGATCGGGGAAAGTTACGTAGGTGCGCCATGCTACGATGCGTGGCCAGTGGGAAGGTGGGACGCGTGCAGGAGATAGGCCCCGGCATGGAGGAAAACGGCGTCGATACTGGCAGATGGAAATGGTGGGCGGCTCTCGTCGTCCTCG
>JALYWD010000724.1 GCA_030852885.1 Chloroflexota bacterium
TACACCTCCCCGGAAGACGCCGCCGCCGGGACCGAAGTGCTGGCGCGCACGCTCTACCGCCTGGGGTATGGCTCGTGACCGAAACGACGCCGCTGGTGGTGATGATCACGTCGCCGCTCGAACATGAGTACGTCGCGCAGATTGCCGAGGCCTTCCCCGGCGAGATCGAGCTGGTCTACCGCGACGGCCTTGTGCCCGCTCCCCGCTATCGGGGCGATCACGGGCACTACGACCGGGGTCTGACCGGGGAGAAGCAGCAGGAATGGCATGACCTGTTGCGCCGGGCCGAGGTCCTGTTCGATTTCCCGGAGCATGAAACACTCCCGTTCGGCGAGCTCTGCCCGCGTGTGCGGTGGGTGCAAACCAGTTCGGCGGGTGTGGGCCCGCTGGTGCGTGACCTCGGGTTGCAGGACGCCGATCTGCTGGTGACGACCGCCAGTGGGCTGCACGCCCAACCGCTCACCGAGTTTGTCTTTGCCGTGATCCTTTATCACAGCAAGGAGTTGGGGCGGCTGCAGAACGAGCAACTGGAGCGCTCCTGGCGCCGCTATAGCGGCCAGGAGCTGGCAGGCTCGACAATCGCCATCATCGGGCCCGGGCGGATCGGCCAGGAAGTGGCGCGCGTTGCCCGGGCGTTCCGCATGCGCGTCATCGCGCTGGGCCGCAACAGCGACCCGGCGCGGGCAGCGGCGCTCGGGGTAGATCGCCTGTACCCGCGCGCCGAGTTGCACGCGATGCTGGCCGAAGCGGACTACCTGGTCCTTTGCGCGCCGTACACCCCGGAAACCGACACCATCATGAATGCCGCTGCGTTCGCAGCGGTCAAGCCGGGCCTGGGGCTGGTCAATATTGGCCGTGGCGCGCTGGTGGATGAGGACGCCATGCTGGCGGCCCTGCGTGACGGCCGCGTCGCGTTCGCTGCGCTCGATGTCTTCCGCCAGGAGCCATTGCCGCCCGATTCGCCCTTCTGGTCACAACCGAACGTGCTCATCAGCCCGCACTCCGCCAGCACGGTTGACACCGAGAACGCCAAGCTCACGGCGCGCTTCATCGACAACCTTCGCGCCTACCTCGATGGCCGCACGGGTGACATGGATCCAGTGCTGGACAAGCGGCGCCTGTACTAGCGTATGGCAGCGGGCCTGAAACCGGTACGGATATTGCAGCGTAGATGGTGTGGGCCTGCCATGATTCAGGCACGGCTATCATATCGACTGTTCGTACACTACCGGACAAGGCAAAGTGGAGGAACGATGGTGATGCAACGTTGGCGAGGATTGTTCGTTGCGCCGGTGGCGGCGCTGATGCTGGCTGCGCCGGTCATGGCTCAGGATGGCACGCCGACCCCTGCCTCCGAGAGCGCTCGTAACGTCAATGCATCGGAATGTGTTGTCGAGCCCCGCGCCTATGACGAGATCGCAGCCATCCTGGACCTGAATGGCGCGGGCATTCCGCAGCCACCGGCGACAACCATTACCCCGCCACTCGGCACGGTGGTTGACGCCGAAACCGATGCCGCGGTCAAGGACATTGCCCGCCAGGTCCTGGCCTGCTTCAACGCAGGCGATGTCCTCCGCGCGGCAGCCCTCATGACTGACAACGGCGTGATGCGCTCCTACTGGGGCCTCACGATCGACGAGGAGAACCGCGAGCTCGCGCGCACGCGCCTCGCCGAACCCGCTGAGGCGCGAGCCGAAGAGGTCTATATCCGCCTCATCACGACCACGGATGCTTCCTTCCTGCCCGATGGCCGGGTGGCGGCGTTTGTCATCCTGAACGAGCCCCTGTTGCCGCCGAACGGCCCGGAAACACTCCTCTTCATTTTCGCCAACCAGGATGGAACCTGGAAGGTCGATGACTACATCGACTTCTCGATTGTGCCGCCGAACTTCGGCTCCGAGGCCACCCCGGAGGTCTAGCCGCCGAAACCACCACTGCCCACAGGGCGTTTCAGCCTTGACGCACGAGCGTGACAGGTCCGCTGGGACGAGTGGACCTGCCGCCAACTTGCAGCACAAGGACTGAACCGGCTATGTTCGAGCCTGCCCCGCACAACTCTTGTGGCGTGGTGTGTTCATCACGTTTCTGGCCGGGAAGCGGGCTCCAGGGGGCAATCATGACCAGGCAACTCCTGACAGGCGCGGCGGCGGTGGCATTAGCCCTGGCGTCGTCACTTCTGGGTGTGTCGGCGCAGAGCGACACGCCGGTAAATGCGAACGGCTCCTACGTGGTGGCCAATGATGACGGCGCGCCGATAGTCTCCGGCAAGGGCGAGGACCAGATTTACGGGGATATCAACACCGGGGGTGGCGGTGGCCAGGTCCTGGGTGATCCCACTGCCATCTACACCCCGGTGACGCCAGACCACGACACGGTGGCGCTCAATCCGGGGGCTGGCGATGGCCTGATCGGCGGGATGCCAATCCAGCCGGTGGCCGCCGCGCCAGACAACACTGCCACCACCACGACTTCGCTGGACAACAGCACCGGCACCACCACCGAGAACGTGCCGGTGGACAGCATGGGCGAGTCAACGACCACCGCGACCGAAGCGGCGCCAACCGGCTTCTGCGGCCAGTACGTGGACTGGTATGACGCGCAGGTGGCCTACGAGAACCTGGGCGCAACCGGCGCGGACCCGGCGCTCGTCAACGAGGTCGATCCCGACTGGGATGGCATCGCCTGCGAAGTCGGGATGGCGTAGAGCACGGGGCTGGAGCGTCGCGGCCTTCGTGTCTCGAGCTTGCCGAGAGACCGCGTTTGGTTCCAAAGCGAAATTTGCTGGCGGCGGTGAGGGATGTTCCCTTGCCGCCGTGCTGTGTTCAGGCCGGGACTGCCGCTCGTGCCTCATCCACCAGGTAGCGCAGCATCGCGTGGTTGACCGGCCCAAGCTGGTAGTGGTCGATAACGCCATCCGGGCGGATGATGATGGTGGCGGGATAGGCCTGAGGGATACCGAAGGCCGTCTCGATCGGCCCGAGGCCCGGTTCGTCGGTATCGGTATCCCGGCCGATGGGATAGCTGAAATCCCCCTGCGCCACGAACTCGCGCGCCTTTGCGTCCGTATCGGTGCGCACCCCCACGCCGAGGATCGTCGTGGCCTCGCCAGCCGCCTGGGCCTGATCCCAGTAGGCCTGAAGCTCGGGCATCTCCTGGCGGCAGGGGCCGCACCAGGACGCCCAGAAGTTCACCACCACCACATCCCCCTCCAGGTCCGCGAGGGCAACCTGCTCACCGTCCAGGAGCGTCAGCGAGACATCCGGCGCGGGCGAGCCTGTCGCGTCGGCTGGAGCAGGCGCGGCGGGAGGTTCTCCGTTCCGCTGCACCAGCCAGATGCCTATCACCGCCAGGAGCAGGATGAGGCCCAGGATCAGGGGCGACCACCTTCCGAGGCGGCCATACCCCACCCGGCCGTGGTCCTGTGCGTCGTCCGGCTCGTCGGGTAGCTCTGGTTGGCCCGGCAAAGGCTGGCGCGCCGGTGATACATCGCTCATGGCTTATGCGAGACCAGCAATAGCGGTCTCTACCTTCTGCCACGTTGCGTCATCGCCCCCAGCCATGATCAAGACCACGTTACTCCCCTGTGTGATGCGCCGCTCGCCCTCGGGCATCGTTGTCCCGCGCAGTTCGTCCGGGACGACGAGAGCCGGATCAAGCGTCAAAACCGCTCCCTGCGCCTGGGACTGATCCGGGTAGAGGAAGACAAACGCCGGGTTGCCAGCAATCTCCAGGCCCTGGCCGGGCACGCCCGCGTCACCTGCGGGCACAAACATGCCCTGCGGCTGGCTGACTTCCAGCTCCTGGCTCTCCAGCGCGCGCACCACATTGATCAGTTGGTTCCCGCCCGGCACGGCAGTTGGCACCGGCGCGATGCCACGGCCCGGCCGCAGGTAGAGGACCACCGCCAGGATCGCGAAGATCACCGCGACGGCCGCGAAGATGTTGCTCATGGTGTTGCGTGCTTTGCGCCGCTCTGGCGCAGCGTCGGTCATGTCACCTTCCCGTCGGGTGCATCGCCAGCGGATGATGGTAGCGTCAGCCGTGAGCGGCGACTAATCCGGGACGTCTCCTTCGTCACGGTCCTGCAGGGTTCTTGCATCTTCGCCAACCGCCGCCCGCGGCATGAACCCGGCGCGCTCAATCGCCTTGCGTAGCGCATCGTCCTCGCGGGGTATGCCCGCGCCACCCCGGATCAGGAGCTGCCGCTCTCCCAGGTCACTGACCTCCCAGGCCTCCCGGCGCAGGAGCCGCCCGAGTTGATCCCGGGCCGCGCGGTCATCCAGGTCGAGCATGGTTGCCGCCTCAAGCCGCACCACGCGCAGCCGCTGCACCCACTCCGTCAGGCTGGCCGCGACCGGCGCGGGCAGCGGCGCGCCGCTGCTGCGCTCCAGGTAGCCCGTGATCTGGTCCTGGCGGACCCCGGCGGTCAAGGCCGCCGCCACCGATTGTGAGGTGAGCCGGTAGCGGCTCGGCTCCCCCAGGTCAACCAGTTCGGCAAACGCGGACAGGGCCCAGACCCGCTCCGGCGATGGTTCATGCAGCGCGATCTCGCCGGAGTCCGCGATTTCCAGGCCGCGCTCCAATGCCAGCGCAGGCTGCGCGCCCATGCCGGCCGTGACGCGTAGCTTTACCGCACGCGGCGTGCCCGGGAGATCGGCGATCGCGGCCAGGCCAAACCACGCGCACGGCCCGGCAACCTCGAAGGCCACGATATCCGCCAGCGCCTCTGCTCGCGCATCCTCCGGAGGCGAGTCGCCAATCACCTCACCGGCCATGCGGGCGGTGGCTGCCCGGAACGATGGGCCAACGAGCCCCGGCTGCACGGCCGCAACCCATGCCGCAAGGCTCTCCTGCGTGACCCACTCACCGGCAGGTATCTCCTGCTCGGCCTGCCGCAAGGCGGCCAGCAGGCGGGGCCGCATCCCGCGCCAGTCCGCGCCCCGCACATCCACGATGCTGGCGGCATCGCCCTCCACCCAGGTTGGCAAGCGCAGCCACCGCCCCCGCAGCCGTTCGCTGAGGTCGGCGAAGGTCATCTGCCGCGCGGCCCGGGCGTTGGGACCCGGCACGATGCGCACGGGCTGTGCGCTTTCATCGGCCAGGAAGATCCCCTCCTCCAGGCCCAGCACCTGCAGGAGATCGAGGTAGCCAATTGGGAGATCGTCTCGCTCACCGTACCAGAGCAACGGGGCGGCCACCCGGCGCAACCAGCGCGGCGCAGGCTCATTTCGCAGCCACGGCGGGGCCTGCGGACCGGAGATGATGCGGAGAATCGTCAGGAGATCCCACGCCAGCGCGTAGGGCGGCCGCCAGCGCGGTTCTTCCCCGGTCGCGGGCGCCAGCGGCGGCAAGGCGTGCGCCTCCTGCTGCCCCGGTTCCCGGATTTCGCGCGGCATGAAAAGCCAGCGGCTGCCGTCCCGGTGGTAGGTGTGCCAGACCAGCAGCGCGCTCTCCAGATCGGCCAGGGCAGCCCGCTGCCGCGCTACGGCCTGGCTCTGCGTGCCGGCC
>JALYWD010000747.1 GCA_030852885.1 Chloroflexota bacterium
CGCCTTGCTGACGCCCACCCGCCGCGCCACCTCGGACACGCCAAGCTCCGGGGCGCCATCCAGCACCTCCAGGACCTCCAGGGCAACATCCAGTGATTTCAGCGGCGGCGCGTCAGCGCGCACAGGCCCCCCTGCCACGGCGTTTCGTTCAACGGAACAGTGTTTCGCTGACTAGCCTACGCGGCTAATACGACATTGTCAACGCGGCTCCAGCAATGGGAGCGCGTTGTGCAAAGCCGGCGCGTATCGTCCTGAGCTTGTCGAAGGACCTCGCCCCCCACCACCACCCAGCTTCGACGTGTCGTCCACCCTCACTTGTCATCCTGAGCCCGCAGGCGAAGGATCTCGGCCTGCCCCACCGCCAGAGTCCGACGTGGCGTCCATCTTCGGGTGTCATCCCGAGGCACGAGGGATCTCGTTCCCCTCCGCTCGCATCAGCCCGGTCTCCCTCCCACCGCCCTCCACAGGTGTCATCTCACGCGCAGTCGAGAGATCTCGGCCTGCTGGACCGCCGGGAAATGCTGCCTGCCCGCCTCACGCGGGACGCCATCGCGCTGTCCACCCCAACTGCCTGTGTAGCCCACAAAACAATGCCAACCACCCCCACCCGCCAAAGTTGGCATTCTTGGCATTGTTGGCACACTTACCCTGCCCCGGGCCAAACACCCGTGGCCGCGGCCCGACCCGCACAGTGCCAGGCGAGGGTCGCATCCGGGGCACCGGCGACCTGTGCGCGCTGGGTCACCTTCTCCGTCGCACTGACGCGGCGGCACCGGCCCGGCCGTGGACGTGCGGCCACCGGGCGCGGCCCGAGCGGCGTTGGCTTGCGGGAGTGACTGTCATACAGGCGCAGGTGATTCACTCAGGCGACGTGTCAGCCGTCGCCCGTGCCCTGTGTGACCTGCAGCGGGCCTTACTCGCCGCGCAACTGCCAGAAGGCGCTGAGACCCTGAGTGGTGCCTTGGACGGTGAAGCCGATATCCGACGGTGAATCAGAGACCTGCTCGAGGGCGGCAAATACACCCTCGGTGAGATCGTGTGAGGTGGTGGGGGACTTGCCGGCGACGTAGGTGCCGGACGCTTCGTCGTAGGCGACGACATCGGTGAACGTTCACCGATGTCCATCGAAACGCGAAAGCGACTCACGCTATTCCTTTCTCCTGGTCCTCCGGTCCCGTTTGCACAATAGCGAAAGGGCCCCGGATGTTGCCCTGCTACGTCGGCAACTACACAGGTATGGCCAGATTTTCGTGGTGGTCAGGATTATGGGGGCGGAGGGGGAGGGGGACAGGCGCCAGCGCATGCGCGGTGGTCCGCCTATGCCGAGGTCGTGGAGTTGGACACCGAGCGATTGAGTAGGGCACAAGTGATTCCATCCCTGGGTCCCGCCTACGTTGCACCAGACAACGCGGCGCCGCAGTGCAGGGACCACGAAGGAGGGGCTGGTAGAGCCACTTCCGGCGTGTAAATGGAGTCGTCCGATGTCTACGCGCCTCCTCGCACGCAGCCCTTCGGCTCACGGTCTCAGCGCACGCCGGGTGGCCCGCTCGGCTTCCTCGATGATCGCGTTGACGCGCGCCGGGGGCGGGGTCGAGATCACCTGCAGTGAGATCCCGCGCAGGAGGCCCAGGATGAACACGGCCATCGCCTCGGGGTCGGCGTCTGCTCGGACCGAGCCGTCGCGGATTCCTTCTCGGACCTTATCGGCGAGCAGGCGCAGGAATCGGGAGTCCTGTTCCGCGAACAGCGGCATCAGGACGGGATCGGTGGCAATAGCTTCACCCCACATCAGCAGGAATGCGCGGGTCGCCGGACGCTGGTCAGCGACGTTCTCCAGGTAGGCACGAACCATCTCCGCCAGCCATGCTCCGGCGCTTTCCCCAGGCTCCGGGAGGTCGAAGGCCTGAGCATCGCGCATGACCGCGCGCAGCAAATTCTCGCGGCTGCCGAAGTGATGAGAGACGATCCCCCGGCTGTAGCCGGCGGTCTCACCGACCTTCGCGAGGGTAAGCGCGCGCGACCCGTGCTCGGCTATCAGTGCCGTCGCGGCAGCTATTACCTTGCGTTCGGTCTGCTCGCGACGCTCTTGCTGCGTGCGGCGAGCGGGAGGCTGATCGGGCATCAGGACCGTCCAGATATCGGGTCGACGAAGCACATGGTCCGCCAGTGCGTGCGCTCATCCCGCAGACAGTATGCGCGACAGCGCCCACAAGCGGTGCGGGAAGAACGGTCGGCACTTGTCTTCCCGGGTCGACTATGGCATGATACTTGTGTGTCAATTAGCAAGTAACTGAAGGGTGATCTCATGTCGCGTACTCCACTCGTCCTCGTCCATGGCAACCCCGAGTCAGCGGTCATCTGGGGATCGCTCATCGGGGAACTCGGTCGGGCCGACGCGGTAACCCTGTCCCCTCCCGGATTCGGTGTTCCCGCGCCTCGCGGCTTCGAACCATCGATGGCGGCCTATCGAGACTGGCTGGCGGCTGAGCTGGAACTCTTCCGCGCTCCGGTCGATCTGGTCGGCCACGACTGGGGCGGCATCCACGTCGCGGTGCTGGCCATGAGCCGTCCCGATCTGATTCGCAGCTGGGCCTCGGATGCGCTCGGCGTGTTCGCGCCGGACTACGTCTGGCATGGGCGGGCGCAGGTGTGGCAGCAGGAGGGCGCGGGGGAAGCCTCGGTGCAGGAGATCTGGGGAGGGAATTTCGAGCAGCGACTCGCGGTGGCCGGGGCACTCGGGATGACGGGGCGCATGGCGGAGCGGGTCGCGGCAAGCATGGATCCTGAAATGGGGAGCACTGTCCTCAAGCTGTTGCGGTCGTCACGACAGCCGGCGCTGGCCGAAGCGGGCCAGCTCCTGCCGAACGCTGCACAACGTCCCGGGCTTGCGCTCATCGCCGTCGACGACTTCGGGCGTGCCAGCGGGACGATCGAGCAGCACGAGTGGGCAGCGCGGCAAGCGGGCGCGACGATGGCGCACCTGCAGGGCGTGGGCCACTGGTGGCCGGAAGAGACGCCGGCGCCGGTCGCTGAGGCGCTGACGACCTTCTGGGCAGAGCTGCGGAATTCCTGAATAGCTCCTGCGACTGGCTTCAGGGGGTTTCGCCTGGGCCGCCACGTTCATTTCTTCGATGGCGGCCGCTGGTTAGGTCTCAGGTAGGCTCGACCCTGTCTAACCCGCAAACGTCCCGGCATCCACATCATGGATGAAGTCGATCAGCCCGTGGACGTAGCGCTCCTGGTCGTCGTACATCGCCATGTGGCTGCCGTCGGGGCAGTGCAGGTAGCGCCCCTGCTGCACCTCACCCGCCATCCACCTCATGTGCGCCGGGTCCATCGTGTCGTGCTGCGCGCCGATCACCAGCGTCGGGACAGTGATCTGACCCAGGTCGGCCGTGCGGTCCCAGTCCTGCAGGGTGCCGCTCAGGCCCAGCTC
>JALYWD010000006.1 GCA_030852885.1 Chloroflexota bacterium
AACCTGGTGGCAGACATCGCCTACGCGGCCATTGATCCGCGCATCCGGTTTGCCTCATGAGTGACACGGCATCCGCCCTGTCCGTTGGGGCACCCTCACCGGCGCCAGCTTCCGGGCTGTCTGGCCGCAACGCGGCTGAGCAACCAGGGATCTGGCGGCTGGCCTGGCGGCGCTTCTGCCGGCACAAGGCGGGCCTGTTCGGACTCGTTGTCCTGACGCTGGAAGTGCTGCTGGCGATCCTGGCGCCGGTGCTCATCCCGCGAGAATTGGCCATCGATCCCAGCCCGCTCAATATCCTGCAGCGCCCCTCGCAGGAGCACTGGCTGGGCACCGATGAGGTGGGCCGGGATATCTTCGCCCGCCTCATCTACGCCAGCCGCATCTCGCTCTCGATTGGCTTCCTGGCGGTGGCTGTTGCCGTCGTTGTCGGTACCACGCTCGGCGCGATGGCTGGGTACTTTGGCGGGTGGGTCGATACCATCCTCATGCGCGTGACAGACGCGATTCTCAGTATCCCGGCCCTCTTCTTCCTGATCGTGCTCAGCGTGACGCTTGGCCCCAGTGTGCGCACCATGATCATCGTTATCGGCCTGCTGAGCTGGATGGAGCTGGCCCGCATCATCCGCGCCAATGTGCTCTCGCTGAAACGGCGTGAATTCGTGGAGGCGGCACAGACGATTGGGGCACGCAGCCCTCAGGTCATCGCGCGGCACATCCTGCCGAACACGCTGGCGCCCATTGTGGTTGCCGCTACGCTGGGTGTCGGCAATGCCCTGCTGACGGAAGCATCGGTAAGCTACCTGGGCCTCGGCGTGCAGCCGCCTGAGCCCAGTTGGGGCAACATGCTCTACAACGCACAGAGCTACTTCTTCAATGCGCCGTGGATCACGCTCTACCCCGGCATCATGATTCTCATGACGGTGCTCTGCATCAACTTCATTGGTGATGGCCTGCGCGATGCGCTCGATCCGCGCATGAAGCGGTAGAAGAAGCCCTCACCCCAACCCTCGCCTGAAGTACTTTCGCGGGAGAGGGAGAACGCCAGGATGGCGCTTGGCAGGCAACGTCGAAGGGAGCAGACGATGGTTGTGGAGACTGCGCCGCGAACTGAATTCGAGATGGACGAGGCGGTTGCGTCACTGAACGCCCTGCTGGGCATCTTTGGCCGGCTGTACATGCACTTCGCCAATTCGGTACTTGAAACAGCCGGGCAGTACGGCGAGATGACGGTGCGCCACCACCTGCGGCAGTTTGGCCATTTCCGGGGCACCGAGATGCGGGAAGCGCATCACGCCATGGGCAAGCCAATCAATATGGAAACGATCACCTGCTTCTGGGACAACGCCAGCACCTACGTGATCCACGATGACATGGACGCCGGGACCTACACACCATCGGACTCGGCTTTCGATGTTCACTTCTGCCCGGCTGCCATCGCCTGGAAGAGCGCGGGGTTCCACCGCTGGGGCCACGCCTACTGCGACGAGTTTCACCAGGCGTGCGCTTCGACCTACCATCCGGATGGCAATGTCGTGATCCCCATCAACATGATGAAGGGAGACGACCACTGTGCGTTCCGCTGGATCATGCCTGCCGCTGCCCGGACGCTCGACCTGGGCGAACCGACCGCCCTCGGACGCAAACTCGCGGCGACCTATGAGCAGAAGACCACCGAGCAGGGCGCCCTCAATGCGATGCGCCGTACCAGCCGCCTGGTGGGAGGCTGCTACCTGACTATGGTCAAGCCGCTGCGGCAGCGCCACAGCCCGGAGGAGGCGCAGCAGATCCTGCGTGACTTCCTGACCGTCTGGTCCCGCGAGCGCGGCGAGTTGATGCGGGCCGACCATCAGGAACGCGGCATCTCCATCACGCCCGCCAATCTGGTACGCGAGATGGACTTCTGCGCCGGTTACATCTGGGACATGGCCGATGAAGTCGCGGACGACGGCGCGTACACCGCCGTTATCCGGGACACCCCGTTCGACCAGGCCTGGGTGGACTACGACCTCGGTCCTGAGGCCGCGCTCTTCTGGGAGGTCACACTCCCTGCGCTGGCCGAGGGCTATGACCCTGATCTGCGGGTGGAGATCCCACGCCTGCGCCAGCGTGGCGATGATGCGATGGAGATTCGTGTCTCCCGCGCGTAGCGCACAGCGAAAAGCCCCTCTCCCGCGCAGCAGGTGGGGGGAGAGGGGTTGGGGTGAGGGCCGTGCCTACTTCGCGCGGCCGATCTGCCCCTGGTGCGCCATCTCGCCGATGAGGTTCAGCGTGAGGCGGGCGCAGACCTGGCTGGTCAGGTTCTGGACATCAACCGAGGGCACGATCTCGACGATGTCGTAGCCGACGATCTTGCCCTTGCGCGCCAGCCCGCGCAGGATGTTGGAGGCTTCATAGTAGGTCAGGCCGCCGAAACCGGGGGCCAGGACGCCCGGGGCAATGCCGGAGAAGAGGCCGTCTGCATCAAAGGTGATGTAGTAGCGGGATGATTCCGGAATCTGATCCAGAACCCAATCCACGCCCTTCTCGTGAATGTCCTCTGCGCGAACATGCACGCTGCCCCACGCCACGGCGTCATCAACTTCGCCCTGGCGCGCGCTGCCCATCATGTGCAGGCCCACTTGCGCCATTCCCTTGACCCAGGGCATTTCCGATGCGCGGCGCATCGTGCTGCTCAGGCCCCGGCTGACGCCTTTGCGCTCCTGGCGCCAGTCGATGTGCTGGTCGAGTTGCACCACCACCATTGGCTCCTGGCCCTCATAGGCCTGGAACACGGGAATGGGGATGGCGTGATCGCCGCCCAGGATGATCGGCACCGCGCCGCGCTCCAGGATTGCCTTCACGGCGGTGGTGGTGGCGTCGAAGTTCCCGGCGAAGTCGCCCGGCTTCATCGCCACATCGCCGCAGTCAACGATGCGCAC
>JALYWD010000008.1 GCA_030852885.1 Chloroflexota bacterium
GCACGGGGATGCGCAGGGCATTGAGAAACGCCACCAGGTCAGCCGCGAAGTCCGTGGCCGCGTAGCCGAGGCGTGGCTGCGTGGCCGCGCCATGACCTCGCTGTGTCAGCGCGATGGCCTGCTGATCGGGCATCCGGCGGAGCACCGGCTCGAAGGAGCGCCAGGAATCCGAGAGCCCATGCACGAACACCAGCGGGACATCCCACGGCGCAAGAGGTTCCCCCTGCATCACGTACGGGACCGTGACTCCGGTGGCGAGTGGCAGGGATTTGGCGTGCAGGCGCGGGGTTTCGAACGCGACGATGTCGCGATTCATCCACGTAACAGACACGAGTTTCCGCCTCCAGCGAACAGGATGTTGGCAAGATGGCTGGCCCAGGCGGCCAGAACACACCCAGATCATGCTGGAAGCTGAAGAGCCCGGCGTCTGTCAGATGACGGATACGGCTGGCAGATTTGGCGCAGCGTCAGCGACATATGCCGCGCGCCAGCATCCCTTGCACTGGCACATGCAATTGCCCATCCACCGTGGCGTCACGCACGGGTTCCGCCATCCCGGCGCGGATCGCGTCGATCACGGAGGCCAGTTCGGCAGGGCTCATGCCCTGTAGCGCACGGATCCCCGCGGCGCTGGCGGTCATCTGCATCTCCACGAAGCGTTCCGAATCGGCGTAGACGGCGGTGAAGGCAATCGGCTCCACGGAGACATCCTGGAACCCGGCCTGCTGCAGCCACCCGGCCAGTTCGAGCGGATCATCGAGCGCGAAGGGCAGCACAAGCGCGTCGGAACCGACCTGTTCCTGCACTACCTGCGCGAGGTGCGCGAAGAAGGGATTGCGCGCCAGGCCGCGCCAGCAGGCCACGGCCACTTCCCCACCCGGCGCAAGCACCCGGTGCATCTCGGTTACGGCGAGTGCGCGGTCCGGAAAGAACTGGATGGCCTGCTGGCAAAACACGAGATCGAAGCTGGCATCGGGAAGCGGCAGGGCCTGCGCGTCACCCTGCACCCAGTCGATGTCCAAACCAGCGGCATCGCTTGCGCGGTGCGCCACCCGCAGCATGGCCGGATTGAGATCGAGCCCGGTGACCGTTCCTTGTCCTTGCAGGCGGACTGCCACGGTACGGGCCACAATGCCGGTGCCACAGGCGACATCCAGCACACGCGCCCGTGGTGGCAGCGCTGTGCCGGCCACCATTTGCTCGGCGACTGGCGCGAAAAGCACGGGCACGAACCAGGAATCGTAAATCTCTGCCGGATCGGTCATGGTGCGCCCCCCGCGAGCACGGGCTCTTGCGACACTGGCGGGAACGCGGCCTTTCAGGATGGAGGTTCCCCCACTGCCTGGAACATGACTTCCGGAGCAAACAGTACCGCCTTTGAGGCGTAACCGGCACTCCCTAAGCACGGGACATGGACCGGCTGCGGCGCGTGGTCTGTCCTCCACCGAGCGCCAGCCAGATGATGGCGCAGGTAAGCAGCACCAGCCACGGCTCCACCGAGGAGGTCGCCAGGTGCGGTGCGGGCAAGCCAAGCTGGGAGAAGGCTTCGAAAACCATGACGGGACTCCGGGCACGGCGCGCAGAGCGTGGTGCAATGAGCGAATCAGTGAGCCACTCGCGCACCGCGTCGCACCGGTTGGCCTGGCTGTGGCGGGGCCGGTGCGACGCGTGCTGACCGGGGATGGCCGGCCTCGTCGCGAGATCCGAGGCGAGTGCGTCACGCGCTGCGGATGTGACTATCTTGCCGGGAGTTCCGGGATTTCCCTGTACGCGTGGGCACGGGGTGGGTGTGCTCCGCGACACACGTTGAGGGGGAGACACGCTCACGCGCTCAGGGGGCGCCGGGCTGCGCCCTCAGGGGGTGAGGAAGGAGTGCGAGGGGCTGCCTGCTCCCGGCGCGTCAGCGTCAGGTGGGTCACGCCGCTGGGGGACGAGACCGCCTCGATGGCGTAGCGCGCTTCCAGCCCCTCCAGGCCGTCCCAGAGGCGCACCCCCCGCCCGAGCAGCAGCGGGACCTGCACCAGGTGGCAGACATCGATCAGATCAGCGGCCAGGAAGTCGCGGATCGTGGCCGGGCCGCCCCCGATGCGCAC
>JALYWD010000014.1 GCA_030852885.1 Chloroflexota bacterium
GACGCGCCCAATACGCCGATACCCGTGGCAACCATCATTGCCCGCTGCCACTTCCCTGGCTTGCTGTAACCGGTCACGTTTCCGCTCCCTCACGCAGCGGGCAGCACGCCGCCGAACCGGCTTCCCAGCCGTGTCCGTACATAGCGTAACGCATCTTACGCTCCACTGCTTACTCGCCGGTACTGGATACGAGTTGCAGGACGAATCGCGGGTCAAACCTGGGCGCGCAGCGGGCGCAGCTCCATGTCCCTCGCACCCGGCGGGGAACCCGATTGCCACAGCCGGGACAGGCATAGATGTACTTGCCGGGTCGCCGCTTCGGCTCAATCGTGGCGCCACGGATCTCGTCCAGGCTGGCGCCCGTCAGTTCAGCCACGCGGTACGCCACACGGTCGTACCCATGCTTTGCGTGCCGGCGCAGGTCACCATCCAGGTGATCCCGCATGTGGACCAGTTCCTCCGCCACCACGACCTCGACGGAACGCGACCTGGCGCGATCGATCCGGACCAGGTTGATGAGGATCAGGTGCCGCCCAGTTCGCGGATCAAAGGTGTAAGCGCCACCGATTGCCCCCCTCACCTTGCGGCCAAGCCACTGTTCGAACGTGCGCCGCTCCGTCGTCACCCACAGGTCGTGACCACCGAGATCCAGGAGGCTCAGGTATCGTTGCAGATGTGTATCAGTTTCGGTATCGCGAACATCCCAGGCCAAGAACTGTTCCTCCTGCGGCGTTACGCCGCTGGCGCTCCCTTCGTGCACCGCAAGAGCCAGACCGTACCCTAGCCCACCGGCGGCCGCATGGTGAGGTATGCGCATGACCAGCGCCCTGGAACGTCCTCACGTGCTCATCGTCAGTGCAGACCCGGACCTGATCGCGTTTCTCGGCGAGGGCCTGATTTACGCCGGCTTCTGGACGAGTGTGATCGCCGATGCCTTCCAGGCGCTGGAAGTTTTCCGCTTGCGCTCGTTTGACATCATCCTGCTCGATGCGGCGTTGGGCGGCATCGGCGCGTTGGAGTTTGTGCAGCGCCTGCGCGGCCGTTCCGACCGGGCCTCTGGCGACGTGCGCGCGGATATTCCCCTGGTACTCATCGCCGCCGACGCCGGTGAGGTGCCGCCGGGTATCCAGCAGAACGACGACCCTGCCGCAACGCTGCTGGCGCCCGTGGAACTTCCGGAAATCGCGGCTACGCTCCTGGAGGCCGTCACGACGTGGCGCCGGTTACACCCCGACCGTGCCTGGGCAGATGCCGCGGCTCTTGGAGACCCGGACTAACCCCTTGTCAAAGCCCCACCGGCGTGGCAACGTGCTCTCTGCAACCTCGATGGCGGAACGCGTCCTGCGCGCCATTCGTCCGAATCGGTGACTGGCTCGTGCGGGAGATCAGTCTGGCATGACGCAAGGCAGGAGCATCTCGATCATGACTCGCTTGCTCACCACTGTGCTCCTGGCACTCATGATAGTTTCGGCGCTTCCTGACACTGGCTGGGCGCGGCAGAACGAGCTTGATTGCCGCGCGTTCAAGACCTTCGACGAAGCGAACGCGTACTACGCGGAGCATCCCGACGCCGCGGATGCTATCGACGATGATGGCGACGGCGAGGCCTGCGAGGTCTATTTCGGCCTGGAGGCGCGTGAAGGACTCGCAGCGGAGTCTTCCGCAGCCAGTGACGCCGATGTAAGCGACGACCTCGACTGCGAGGACTTCTCAACCCAGGAAGAAGCCCAGGCAGTCCTGGACGACGATGCTGGCGATCCCAACAACCTGGATCCCAACCAGGATGGCATTGCCTGTGCGTTGCTTCCGTCAGCCGCGGACGCAAGCGTCGCTTTCGCACAGGATGCCACCGACGACGCCACCGCCGAGGAAACGGACGATCGCGCGGCCCGCAAAGCCGCCCGCCAGGCGCAGCGTGAGCAGGATGCGGGCGCTGACAACCGGGACGCCCAGGACTCCGCAGCCCTGACCTGCAATGACTTCTTTACGCAGGAGGAAGCCCAGGCCGCGTTCGATGATGATCCAGCGGGCCAGGCGGATCTCGACCTGGATGGCGACGGCATCGCATGCGGAGATCTACCGCCGGCCGCGGACCAGGAGCAGGACGACGCCCAGGCCGATGCCGACGACGAGAACACCAACGGGGAAAAGAAGCGCAATCGTCGCAACCGTGATCAGCCGGCAGAGGACGAGACTGTCGTCGATACGCCGGTCACGGTCGGCAAGGAAGACCTGGACTGCATTGACTTCGAGTTCCAGGAGGACGCGCAGGAGGTCTACAACCGCGATCCCGCGGACCCGTTCAATCTCGATCCAAACGGGGATGGCTTCGCCTGCTCGTCGCTTCAGTCTCGGGATCCCCGCATTTCGCAGGTTCCGCGCACGGGAGCTGGCAATTCGGCGGCAACCAACGACATCTGGATCGTCGGTGGCGCCCTGCTCGCAGGGCTGGCGGGGTTGGCAGCGCTGGGCAAGCGGCCCGCCGCCAGCCGGGCCCGGATGAGCTAGCGGTTAGTACGTGGAGACATTGATCTCCTCGAGTTCGCCGGTCACAGCAAACACGACGCGCTCACAGATGTTCGTGGCCCGATCGGCGATCCGCTCCAGGTTGTGGCTCACCCAGAGCAGGCGCGTGGCGCGGTTGATGGTCGTGGGGTCCGCGAGCATATAGGTGAGCAATTCGCGAAAGACCTGATCCGTGAGATCATCGACCTCGTCATCTCGCTCGGCGACGCGTCGCGCCAGGTCCGCGTCACCTTCGATGTATGAGGTGATGGACTCATTGAGCATTTCCCGTCCGATTACCGCCATCCGCGGCAGATCGACAAGGGGCTTGAGCGGTGGCTCATCTGAGGTGTCAATCGCGATCTTGGCAATCCCCGCCGCGTGATCCGCGATCCGCTCCAGGTCGGTCACGATGTGGATGGCGGACGCAATGTTGCGCAAATCACCCGCCATGGGGCCCTGCGTCGCGATCAGGCGCAGTGCGTCGTCTTCAATGGCCCATCGCTGCCGGTTAATGGCCTTGTCGGCGACGATGACGTGCTCGGCCAACGCCACATCCTGCCGCTGCAGGGCGTCCATCGCCCGGGCAATGGCCTTGTCCGCCATGCTCGACATCGCCACCACGCTGCCGCGCAGGTTCTCCAGTTCCAGGTTGTACTCAACGCGAACCATGGTCGCTCCCTGCTAACTGAATCCGGCTAGCCGAAGCGACCGGTAATGTAGTCCTCGGTCCGGGAATCGGACGGATTGGTAAACAACTGCCTGGTCGGAGCCACCTCGACCAGGACACCCATGCGGTGCTCCCCGAGCGAGAAGAAGCAGGTCTGGTCAGAGGCACGCGCGGCCTGCTGCATGTTGTGCGTCACGATGACGATGGTGTAGTGACGCGCCAGTTCCCGCATGAGATCCTCGATGCGCAG
>JALYWD010000051.1 GCA_030852885.1 Chloroflexota bacterium
CGGCGAGGTGGGCACTCACGGCTGGACCTGGCTACCCGATTTCAGCGGCATGGAAGACACCCCGGACGAGTCGGTCCGCGTGCTGATGGCGCGCGCGCTGGACGGCTCCCCGCTGGGCGGCGTCATCGGCTTCTCGTGCCATCCCACCGCCATGGGCCACGATCCGGTCTACTCCGCGGACTATCCCGGCGTCCTGACGGAGGCCATGGAGGCGCGGCGCGGTGGGACCTGGGGGTTCCTGCTCGGGGCAGCCGGGGACACCTCCACGCCCGACCCGTCATCCCGTGATGACGAGAGTGGCTTCGGCATCGAGCACACCACGCGCATGGGTGAGGCCCTGGCGGAGGCGGCCGACCAGGCCATCGCCTCGGCGCGGCCGGAGCCGGCGCACGCGATCACCGTGGCCACCACGCACGTGGCGGTCAAGCAACGGCTGGCCACACCGGAGCTGGTGGAGCTGGCGCGCTGGTACCTGGATGAGCGCCCGGCTGACCTGGACGAGATCGAGTTCTCGCGCAAGCTCTCCGGGCATGATTTCACCTTCGCCGATGGCAAGCAGGTGGGCAATGAGCGCCACGCGCAGGAGATGCTGCGCATGTGGGAGTGGCAACAGGGGCCGGATGCGCAACTGGTCGAGCGTCTGGAGGTGCAGGTGATCGCGATTGGCGACACCGCCATCGTGGCCCTGCCGGGCGAGATCTTCACCGAGTTCGGGCGACGCATCATCGCGGCTTCGCCGTTTGCCTCCACGATGATCGTCTCGATAGCCAATGGCTCTTTCGGCTACATCCCGACGAAGGTCGCCTTCTCCCACGGCGGCTACGAGCCGCGCTTCGCGCTCCCCAGCCGGTTGGAGGAGGACGCCGGGGACATGCTCACCGATGCAGCAATCTCGCTGCTGCGACAGTTGGCCGCGTAGACGCGCGGCCGGGTCCGCTGCATGCAGCGGGGAGTGCCGGGCTCTGGTGCACGGCCTCCATACCTGGTGCCGTTCACTTGTGTTCGGCGACGTTATCGCTGAGGTGCATTTGGCCGTACGATAGGCGAGAATCCCGCCATTACCGGTGTACAGGAGCGGCAAGATTTGCTCCAGAAGAGAACGAGAGGAACCAACGGATGAGCGTCCCCTGCACGCATCTCGATCAGATCCGGGATGTCACACCGAAGACTCCGGAGGGGTGCGAGGAGTGCCTGGAGAGCGGGGACACCTGGGTGCACCTGCGCCTGTGCCTGACCTGCGGCCATGTGGGGTGCTGCGACTCATCGAAAAACAAGCACGCCACCAGGCACTTCCACGCCACCGGACACCCCATCGTGCAGTCGTTCGAACGCGGTGAAGACTGGGTCTGGTGTTACATCGACCAGGTCGTGATGGAGCCTTCGTAGACGAACTGGAATCCCATGACTGAGCAGCCTCCGGCTTCACCCCCCGTCGCGGACGAGCACGGCGCGGCGGGCGACGTCGGTGCGTCGTCCGGCGTGACGTTCAGCGTGACCAACGTGGTGCGGCACGGACAGGAAGCCGCCTACGATACGCTGATCGTTGACCTGATCAGCCGCATTTCGCGGGCGCCCGGGTATGTCTCGCACCGCGCCTTCCGCCCGGTGCGCGGCAATCGCACGTACCGCATGGTGGTCACCTTCGCCTCGGAAGAGGCAGTGCACGCCTGGAAGGAATCCGAGAGCCGGAGCGAGTGGCTGGCGGCTGTCGAGCCCTTGGTGGAAAACCGAACACCACTTGCCAACATCAGCGGCACCGGCCAGGAGCGCTCGCTTGCCCTGGCCCTGACACCGCTCGAAAGCTTTGTCAGCACCAGCGTCTCCGGTATCGGGCTCCTGCTGCTGGGCACGGTGCTCGCCCTGGTCGCCGCGAACTCGCCGCTCGCCGCAGCGTACGAGCACTTCTGGGAGACGACGTTCACGATTGGCGTCGTCGATGGCTTCGGAGTCACGACCTCCCTGCGGCACTGGGTCAACGATGGCCTGATGGCGCTCTTCTTCTTTATCGTAGGCCTGGAGATCAAACGCGAAGTCCTGGTCGGCGAGATGCGCTCCCCGAAACAGGCAGCCCTCCCCATATCGGCCGCGGTCGGCGGGGCACTGATCCCGGCGCTCATTTACATGGCCATCAATGCGGGAGGTCCTGCCTTCAGTGGCTGGGGTATCCCGATGGCAACCGACACCGCCTTTTCCCTGGGCGTGGTCAGCCTGCTCGGCACCCGGGTGCGCCCGTTGCTCCTGGTCTTCCTGACCGCCTTCGCCATCGTGGATGACATCCTGGCCGTGCTGGTAATCGCGGTCTTCTACACCGATCAGATCACCTGGATCTGGCTCGGAGTGGCGGTTGTGCTGCTGCTTCTCCTTGGCGTGGCCAACTTCGCCGGGTTCCACGGCTGGCCAATCTTTGCCTTTGTGGGCCTCATCGTCTGGTACGCCGTCTACCAGTCAGGCGTCCACGCCACCTTTGCCGGCGTCCTGGTGGCCATGACCGTCCCGGCCCGCTCCTGGATCAACCCCAGCGAGTTCCTGGTGCGGGCGCGGCAGTCGATCGGGGATTTCGAGGCGGCCTGCTTCATGGCGCCCTCCATCCTCAGCAACGAGCCGCAGCAGCAGGCCACCCAGCAACTGGAGAAGTTGTGCGAGGACGTCGAGACGCCAATGACTCACCTGCAGCACCGGCTGAACCCGTGGGTCGCCTACGGCATCCTGCCGATTTTCGCCTTCGCCAACGCCGGAATCCCGCTCCTGCATGGCCTGGGGGAAGCGTTCACGAGCCGCGAGACCTGGGGTGTGATCGCTGGCCTGGTGATCGGCAAGCCGCTGGGTATCGTGCTCTTCGCCTGGCTGGCGGTGAAAATCGGGATCGCCATCAAGCCGCGCGCGATAAGCTGGCGCCACGTAGCCGGCGTTGGCGTCCTGGGCGGCATCGGCTTCACGATCTCGCTCTTCGTGGCCGAGCTGGCCTTCAGTGACCGCCAGATTGCCGATGCCGCCCGGGTCGGTATTCTCTTCGGTTCGATCATCGCGGGAGTGCTGGGCTACTTCGTGCTCAAGGTGGTGCTGCCGCCACCACGAGAAGATGCTGCATAGGAGCCCTCGGTGGTGTCTCCTTCATCCCCTCTCTGAGCGCCCAACGTGGGAACCGGGCGAGCTAAACAGCATCTTCCCGCGGCGGTGGCCCGGATCATTCGCGAACCACCCGGTGCGCCGCGAGGAGATGCCAGAGGGGTTCACCCGGCGGGCTCACGCCTCTGCCCACCGTGGTAGCCGACTGGGTCATGCGTGAGCAGGGCTTACCGGCTATCAGGCGACGGCGCTTCCGACGGTGCCCGTGCAGCGTCGATGTGGTCCTGATCCAGACCATCCAGGACCTCGACCAGGACCGACACGGCGGTATCGATGGACGCGAGATCCCGCAGGAACAACGTCCTGTGGGCCTCGGTCAGCGTCGCATCCCGGTGCACGGCGCGCTGAAGCATGCGGGTGCGGACCCGGATGATGGTGAGCGGATTACGCATGGCATGGCCAAGGTCGGCGAACGCGGCGGCAGATACGTCAGGAGTTTCGGGTTCAGAGGGTGACACGCATACGCCTTTGCTCCCGGCGCTCCGGGCGTAGAGGCTCAACACGCATGCCTGGGGCCGCGCCGCGTGCCGAGGCTACGCCTCCCCGATCATCTACTGGATAGTCGTCATCAGTACTGCCAGGTCAAACGGCTTGACGAGATAGCGTTGCGCCCCGAAGCGCGCCGCCTGCTCTCGAGTTTCTTCCAGGAGATGCGGACTGGTCGAGACCACCAGGACGGGAATGCCGGTGGTGCTCACGCCCTCGTGGAGGCGCTCCAGCAGTTCCCGGCCGGCCTGCTGGCCCAGGACGATATCCACGATCAGGGCATCGGGTTGCAGGGCGGCAATCTGCGCGAAGGAATTGGGCACGTAGTTGGTGGTGGTGACGCTGTAGCGCTCGTCCTGTAAGATGTCGCGCATCAGGTTGAGGAACTCCGGCGCGCCGTTGATGACGAAGATGCTTTTGCGCCCTTCCTGGGTGCGGTCTTCCGGCTGATGTGATGCCGCGCGTGGGGTCCCTCTTGGTGACGCTCGTCTTCCCATAACGAACTCGGCAACTGTGCAGGGTATCAGCAACCGCGAGTTAGCGTTGTTGCTTCTGCCTCAATTACACCCTGCCCGTAGAAACCTGCCACCAGCCCTGGGAGCGACGTGGATTGTGGCGTGTCGATGGTGGCACGTTCTATCCAGCCCAGCCAGCAGCGGCTTCCGTTCGAAGCGCGCAGTTCATCGGTGGGACTTTCCGGCGCGGAACAGGTAGCACCGAGTCTGCACCGCTCCCGGTCACCCGGTACCCTGCAAGGGAAAGCGGACGCACCTTCCGTGCACCCCTCTTGCTGTGCTCATTGCTCATGAAAGGTTGAATCCCCTCATGACGGCCCCGTCGCCTCCGCCACGCGTTGCACCGCCCATCGCGTACTCGACCAGCGAGCGGGTGTTGCTCACGGGCGTGCCGGCCGAGAACCGCTCCGACCTCCTGCGATTGCTGCGCTCCCCGGATCGGGTGATACGCAATATGGCGCTCGTGCTCATCTTGCTCGATCGCGACGCTCAAACCCGCGGACGATGACGCCGATACCTGACGTGCTCCCCGTGCATGAGCACGGGTCAGGTCCCCCGCTGCTCTTGCTGCACGGTCTGGGCATGTCGGGTGGGGCGTTCGGGTTGATGGCTCCCCTGCTCGGTGAGACGTTCCGCCTGATCATGCCGGATCTGCGCGGACACGGTCGCAGCAGCCATCTCCCCGGACCGCGCACTACCGACACGATGGCCGCCGACCTGGTCCCTACCCTCGATGCGCTGGGCATCGACGCCATCCACGTCCTCGGTCACTCGCATGGGGGAGCCGTAGCCCAGGCCTTTGCCCGTGCCCATCCGGAGCGCGTGCGCTCCCTGCTCCTCGTCTCCACCTACCCAGTCCAACTCCTGACCTGGTGGCAGCGGATGCTGGGGGAGCCGGCTCCGCTGACCGTTACCCTCTTCGGCACCCAGCCCGCAGCCGGCATGGTGCGCTGGCTGCACTCCGCAGGCGGCGGACGCAGGATGAGCCCACAGGCGGCGGCGTTATGCGCCACCCTTGTCGCCGCCAATGACCGCCACTGCCTGGCCGATGTCCTCACGTGGGCGCGGCAGTTTGATAGCCGTAGCTGGCTTGGCGCCCTGCGGGTCCCAACGTTGGTGATCCAGGGCGACGCGGACTATGTCGTCGTGCCGCGGCAGGCGCAGATGCTCGCAGACGACATTCCTGGCGCCCGCCTGCAGCTGCTCAAGGGCGCCGGGCACGCGCTGCCGTTCTCGCACCCAATCGAACTGGCCGACCTGGTGGAGGCCTGGCTGGATGAGCGGGAGCGCGGAGCAGTGGCTGAACGCCGTGTTCCAGCCGTCGCCTGAGCCGACACGCTTTCTCTGCTCACCACGACCGCCCGCTTTGACCTCTTCACGCGGTGTCATGAGGCTGATCACGGCCAGCAGACTCCCCAACGCTCGGCGTGAAAGTCCGGCGCGGCGTTCGATGACTGACGGGTCGATGGTTATCGTGTCGTCACGCACGCCAGAGACCGAATCGCGCCGCACCACCGCGTAACCGATTTCCTCTGCGCCAGAATCAACCCAGAAAAACGTGGCCTCCTGCTCGTCCCGGAAGAAGGCAAAGTCCTGCAACCGTCTTCGACCTCCCAGCGCGGAGTCCCAGTCCAGGAACGTCGGGTCGAACGGATCGGCTGGCCGCAGCGAGACCTTGCGCGCATGCGGCAACCGCACCCGGGCAGAGTCCGCAACCAGGTCAAAATTGGGCCAGCGCGGCGACATGCCGGCCCGGGTGTAAAGCGCGACCGTCCGCGCGTCTGCTGAGGCGAGCGTACAGCGCTGGCCGCCAACTCCCTGGAACAGTTCGCGCAGAAGGGTCTTGCCAACTGCCGACGAGTGCAGCGCCGGGTCCACGAAGAGATCGGTGAGGAACGCGACGCCACTGCGATCCGCGCGGCCCCCAAACCCAACGATCTGCCCGGCCCGCTCCGCGAGCAGCAGCGTCCCCGTCCGCAGCAGGTGGCCCAGGATCGCGGGCGGGGCTCAGGCCGCAGGCGGATCGAGCGGGTCTGGCGCATCGCTGGCGGCGCGAATCTCCCACAGCCGCGGCAGATCATCCGCAGTCGCCGGGCGGATGCCCAGGTCGCTGGAGAGCGGTGCATGCGGCGATGTCATGTACGGCGGCCGCGCGCTCAATCGCGGTCCAGGATCTCCAGCACCGGCGAGAACGCTTCAATGCCGGCGGTGTCGTTCTGGTTCAGCCAGATCTGGACGCCGCTGTAGCCGGTTTCGGCGTATTTGCGCAGGCCCGCCGCCATCTCCTCGGGGCTGCCAGAAAGGGCGTCCCACCCCCGGTCTGGCCCGCCGGGAAGATCAACCCAGACGCCACAGGTGCGCGCCAATGTCGCTGGGTCACGGCCCACTTCAGCACAGGCCGCGTCGATCTTCGCCTGGGAACGCAACAGGTCTTCGCGCGAGTACGGGACTTCGTCGGGATTCACCGCGTCGAAGTCCCGGTTCCAGATATCGGCGTAGCGCGCCACCAGGCGCATCATGCGCTCGCCCTTCGAGGATGAGCCAACGAGGATGGGCGGACCTTCCGGGCGTGGGCCACGCGGCCGCAGCTCGCAGTCCTGGACCTGGTAGTACGTTCCCTCGTAGGTGTAGCGCCCCTGCCGCAGGAGATTGCTGGTGATATCGACCGCCTCCGCGAAGCGGCCAACCCGGTGATCGAAGGGGTAGCCAAAGGCATCGAACTCGCGCTGGCACCAGCCCGCGCCCATGCCGAGAATGAGCCGCCCGCCGCTGATCTCATCGCACGTGTCCGCGATCTTGGCCAGCAGGGCGGGATTGCGAAAGGCCGTACAGGTGACCAGCAATCCGATCTCGATGCGCTCCGTAGATGCGGCCAGCGCGGCCACCAGTGACCACGCCTCCCACGCCCCCTCTGGCTGAGAGCCCTCGCGCGGGAGGTCGATGATGAGGTGATCGGGAATCCAGAGCGAGTCGTACCCCAGCTCTTCGCCGCGTCGCGCCATCTCCAGGATCTCGGTCCAGCGCGGCGCAACGCCGGTTTCGGCATTCTCGGTGGGCATCATCAGGAAACCGACGTCCAGAGGGCGGGCCATGGGCGAGTTCTCCTCAACACGCGCGAACGTTTGGATACGCGCATTGAACCGCATTCCGCTGGATCGTGCAGATGGGAATTTCTGGGAATCATCGGGAGTGGAACCGTGGGTGGGGATGCAGGGCAATCACGACAGCAGGCCGTGAAGTCATGGAAAAAAAGAAAACAGTCCCGACAAGTCAGGTCTCAGTCTGTCTCCCCGCGACCGAAGGCTCCATCACGTTCGCCCCGCAACAAACGTGAACTTGCCAGCCGGTCCTGTCCGCGGCCCTCGCACCCAGCGTACCCCGCGATCCACCAGGTGCTCACTACCGGTTCCAGTGGGGAGCCGTTCTGTTACCGGGCTCCTCGGGACTGTACGTACACTTTATACGGACAATGACGCCCTGTCAATACCCTTCTCGGCGAATATTCAGAACTCGCCATTGAGCGATCGGCTCCGGCAGATTCCGGATCGAGCATGGCCCTGCTACCACACCGCGACGTGCACCTCGAACTCAACAACCTCCCCCGCTTTCATCACTCCGCTCGTACTGGCAGATACAGCCTCACGCAGATCCGCCGGGTAGCCGACGCCCGCCTCGGGCAGGATCGTCTGCAGGCCACGCCAGCCGCCGAACGTGGCGAAGGTGGTCACGGCCGTGACGTGTGCCGGGTCGAAGGTGAATGAGATGCCGTGGGAGATGCCCTCGTCCGCGCCGGGCCAGGTGAGACGCGCATAGCCATCCGGAAGCCCGGTGGCGTAGAGCATCCAGACCTCACCAGAGTCAGGCGCGGGGAGCGTGCTCAGGTCGCGCGCGGATCCATCGTCGAGGACGGCAAGGGGCCAGGTAAATGGCGCGGCGGAAATCGCGCCCGGGTCTTCAGCGACCGCCTCCACCCTGGCGGGCGGGAGTTCGAGCCGCG
>JALYWD010000059.1 GCA_030852885.1 Chloroflexota bacterium
GCGCCGTGCGGCGAGTTGAAGGAGAAGTTGCGAGGCTCGATCTCGGTCAGGCCAACCACGCCGTGCACCGGGCAGGCGAACCGCTCGGAGAAGACAATCAACTCGCCATCGATGATCTGCGCTTCCGCGATGCCGCCAGCGATCTTCAGCGCCGTCTCGATCGATTCGATGATGCGCAGGCGATCCGGGTGATCGCTCTGCGGCACGCCCTCTTCGTGGCGAATGACCAGGCGGTCCACCACCACTTCGATGGTGTGCTTCTTCGTCTTGGCGAGCGAAAGCTCCACCGCCTCGTCAATCTCGTGCACGATGCCATCGACGCGCACGCGCACGAAGCCCTGCCGCCGGATCTCCTCCATGATGCCCCGGTGCTCGCCCTTGCGGTCACGAATCACCGGCGCCAGGAGCATGAGCCGCGTGCCATCCGGGAGGTCGAGCAGTTGCTGCGCCATTTGCTGTGGTGACTGCGCCACAATCGGCCGCCCACACTGCGGGCAGTGCGGCTGGCCAATGCGCGCGAAGAGCAGGCGCATGTAGTCGTAGATCTCGGTGACGGTGCCGACCGTTGAACGCGGGTTGCGGCTGGTCCCCTTCTGGTCGATGGAGATTGCCGGGGAAAGCCCCTCGATGTGATCGACATCCGGCTTTTCCATCTGTCCCAGGAACTGCCGCGCGTACGCCGAGAGCGACTCAACGTAGCGGCGTTGCCCCTCGGCGAAGATGGTGTCGAACGCCAGCGAACTCTTGCCGGAGCCGGAGAGCCCGGTCAGGACGACCAGCTTGTCCCGGGGGAGATCGATATCGATGTTCTTGAGATTGTGCTCCCGGGCGCCACGCACGCTGATCCGGTCAAATTGAGCCATCGGGCAGGGACCCTCGCAGGGAGCCGGACGCGCGGGACAGCATCCGAACAAACGATCGCAATGGGCGAGTGTAGCACCGGAATACCCCATCGGTCAGGGGTGTCCGTACGCGGAAGCTACACATCGCGCCGGGGCGTAACCACGGGAGACTGCGCCGCGTCGCGGCACTGACTGAGGGGCACAGTCACCACTTCAGTAATACCAGCTAATGCGGCCACGATGTGTCCGCATTTGGCCGCGTTTCCGGAATCTGCGCGCCCCGCCAGCGAACACCCCCTACCCCTTGACTGCCCCCAGTGACAGGGCCCGCACCATGTACCGCTGAGCCAGCAGCGCGGCGATGATCGGCACCGCCGTTGCCGCCAGCGCGCGTGTGGTTGCCGCACCGAAGTTGACGCCTCCGCCCGCGCCTGTGGCCTGGATCAGTACCGGGAATGATTTCGCCTCGACGTACCCGATGGCCGAGGCGTACATCCACTCGTTCCAGATGAAGGCCAGGCAGAGCAGCCACGATGCCGCCAGCGCTGGGGCCGCCAGCGGCACGCAGATGCGGGCGAATGAGCCCCAGCGGCCTACGCCATCGACCCACGACGCTTCTTCGATCTCGCGTGGAATCTCGCGAAACGCGCCGGTCAGGATAATCGCGGCCAGCGGCAGATTGATCGTGGCGTTGACCAGGACGAGCGCCAGGATCGTGTCGATCAGGCCCAATTGACGTAGTTGCAGCAGATAGGCCGGGAGATAGACCACCGGCGGCACCAGGCGCAGCAGGAGAAACCCGAGCAACATCCCCGCCGCCCAACCATGCGGAAATGAACGCCGCGCCAGGGCATAGGCTGCCGGTGCGGCCAGCACCACCGCCAGGGTCGCGCCCCCGGCGCTGATCAGCATCGAGTTCCAGAGCGACGAACTCAGATCCGGAACCTCGAACAGCCCCCGCCAGGCGTTGAGTGATGGAGCGAACGTCACGCCCGGCAGCCACACATCCGTCATGGGTACGTCGCGCGGCTTCAGCGAAATGACGACCGCCCAGTAGAGCGGAAAAAGGGCGATCAGCACGGTAATCGCCACCACGCCAACCGCCAGGATTCCCCTGATGTGCTTGCCGAACTTGTCGCTCGGGGATCGGGTACTCACACCGGCAATTGTGCACACTACCGCTCGATCACGCCTGCATCACCGCGAGGCTAAACACGTCGCCTCGTAAGCACCGCACTCGCCCTTTCGTCCCGCCCTCTGCCGTCCCGCGCAGCTCCCCTTCTACAATGCCCGCATGGCTGACTCACTCGTCCTGGCATCGGGTTCGCCCCGCCGCCGCGAACTCCTTGCGGCGCTGGGCATCCCCTTCACCGTCGTCGTTTCCAATGAGCCGGAGCCCCTGCTGGAGGGCATTGCGCCGCGCGAGCAGAGCGTGCAGTTAGCGCTGCGCAAGGCACGGGCAGTCGCCGCTACAACATCAGACGGCTGGGTCCTCGGCGCGGACACTATCGTGGTGCTGGACGGCGAGATCCTGGGCAAACCGGCAGACCCGAAGGACGCCGTGGCCATGCTGCACCGCCTGCGCGGCCGGGACCACGAGGTCTACACCGGCCTCGCCCTTGTCAACGCCGCGACCGGAGAAGAGCACACCACCTCGGTTGCGGCCG
>JALYWD010000094.1 GCA_030852885.1 Chloroflexota bacterium
GCGCGGCGCTTCTGTTTCGTGTCCCGGGCCTTCTTGCGGGCAGCGGCTTGCTGGACAGGAGATGGCGCTCCTGGTTCCCCACTGACGATGAGCGGAGGGCCGCTGGGCACGCCCACCGGTGCAGCAGTGGGCGCGGCCAGCAGCGTGGCAGGGAGGGCCAGGCTGGCAACCAGGAAGAGGAGGATGAGACGGTCCCAGGTCATGACGCGGCTCCCAGGCTGATGATGTGACGCGCAAATCCCTGCTTGCTGTCACGAGAACTGCGGGAACGTACAAGATCAGTCACGGCGATCTCTCCTGCGGGGAACGCGGCGCTTGCCTCGGTGTTTGCGTTGCGGTCGTGGCTTCCGTGCGGCACGCTCGGGTGAGCCTGAAGCTGAAGCTGCTCCGGGCTCCGGCAGGTTGAACAGCGGCTGCGGGCGTGACGCAGTGCCGCTAATGGCCCTCGCAGCCGGGCAGCAGAAATTCGGTGCAGAACAGCAGTAGCTGCCTGCGGGACAGGCGTATTCGCTGCAACAGGCAGACCCAGCAGGTGAGCAGGAGCCAATGGTGCCCTCGATGTTCCGGGTGTTGGGACAGCATTGAGGGTAGCCCGGGTTTGTACAACAACTGCCGTCCGGGCGGGATTCGTTCACACAGCAGTCAACGCCAGGGGGGCAGGTGACAGTGAACGTCCCGCAGGTATCCTGGCACTGGTTTTCAAAGCAGTTCAGACCGGGGCAGCAGTACGGCTCTTGCCCGGGGGCGCAGAACTGCCCGTCGCCCTGGCATGTGCATACCCCGCCGAGACAGGAAATGCCGTCACAGCAGGGGGCATTCAGCCCACAGCCTTCTCCTCGCTCCTTGCAAGAGAGGCAAACATTGAAGCTGTTCGGATCGCAGACGAAGCCATCACAGCAGGGTCGGTCGATACACGTCTCGCGGCTTCGGCTGCACGGGATGCAGACGTTGAGCTCATTACACTGAAACCCGTCGCAACACTCCCGCCCGTTCGCGGCCACGCCACACGCCTGGGTGGCAACCGCGCAGGCCTGGCAGGTGTCATCGACGCAATTCAGCCCGTCGCAGCACTCCTCAATGCGGCCTCCACCGCACGCCTGATCCAATCCGTAACAGTGTTCGCAGAGGCTCACCTCATTGCAACGGTACCCATCACAACAGGGGAGGCCATCCCCATGGATGGGTCCGCAGTCTTGCTGGGCAACACGGCACGTTTCGCAGTGACCGGTGTCATCGCAGATCAGCCCATTGCAGCAGGGCGCCGCCACACCCCCGCCGCAGGTTTCGTGCATCTTGCGGCACGCCCGGCACGTCTGGGTTTCGTCGCAGGTGAAGCCCAGGCAGCACGGGACATCGGCGCAGGATTCGTTGTCGGCGCGGCAGTTGGCGCATTGACCATGTGCATCACAGAAGAGCCCGTTGCAGCAGGGGTGCTCGTCATCGCAGTTAGCGTGCACGCGCCGGCAATCCTGGCATGTGCCGGACTCGCAGAAGGAGCCATCGCAGCAGGCCAGGCCAAGCCCGAGGCCGTCGCCACAGTGCTGCCCGCGGACCCGACACCCCCGGCAGTGTCCGCTGGTGTCGCATGTCAGACCCGCGCAGCAGGGCTCCCGGTTGAGGGGGTCGCACCGCGCTTCCGCGCGCCGGCAGACCACGGGTGGGGGCGTGGTGACCGGCGCAACCGGGGTTTTCTTCTTCTTCTTGCCCTTCTTTTTCTTTTTCTTCTTCTTCGCCTCGGCTACCAGCAATGCCGTGGGCAGAAGGCCCGCGAACCCAGCGGCAATGCCGCGCCGGGTGAGGCGCTGAGCCAGGTTGCGTGCCAGAAGATCAAAGCGAGCATCGTCCACGGGCCCCGCCCTCCTTCCTCATGAGGCACGAAAAGGCCTATGACAGGGCACCTTCGACCTGCACATCTCATTCGGCTCATGTGCGATAATCCTGAGGGTGGCGTAGCCAGAAGTACACTCAGAGTTGCCCACATTCTTCCCACATTCTTGCCCGGGCATCGCCAGACACCACCGGTCTGAGATGAGGAAAGACTGTGGCTCCCGGGACAGGTACGTCGTTTGCCGAACTGCTGAAGTACCTGCGGCAACGCGCGCGGCTAACGCAGCGTCAGTTGGCCGAGCGTGCGGGAGTCAGCGAGCGCGGCGTCAGTGACCTGGAGCGGGGCGCGATCCGGCGGCCCTATGGGGAAACAGCTAACCTGCTGGCAGATGCGCTGGAGCTTGCTGGCGATCAGCGTACGCAGTTCCTGCGCGCTGCCCACCACGGCCACGCCCGGCCAGCGCCTGAACTGGGGCAGAGCGCTCTCCTCACGCCGCTCATCGGGCGGGAACAGGAACTCGCGCACATCCGCGAGCGGCTGTCTGAGCCGCACACGCGGCTGTTGACGCTCTGTGGGGTGGGGGGTGTTGGCAAGACGCGGCTGGCCCTGGAAATCGCGGCCCGCGACAGTTGGCACTATCGGGACGGTGCGCCTTTTGTGGATCTCGCTCCGGTCAGTAAGCCAGAACAGGTCATGGGCGCGATCGCCCAGCAGGTACTCCCGGTGGAGTCTTCTGAAGCGCCCTCCTCCACACGGCTGATTTCCTACCTGAAGGAGCAGCACGTGCTCCTGGTGCTGGACAACCTGGAGCACGTGCTGGCCGCCGCGCCCGAGATCTCCAGGCTGCTGGAGCAGTGTCCCGACGTGACCGTGCTGGCCACCAGCCGCGCTCCCCTGCGCCTGCGCGCAGAGCGGCAGATCGCCGTGCCTCCCTTGCCGGTGCCCGTCCTGGGGCCAGGCGAGGCCATGCCGGATCTTGCCGCCCTTGGCCAGAACGACGCCGTGCGCCTCTTCATTGACCGCGCGGCGGCGCACGGCGATTTCCGTCTTCAGCCAGAGAATGCGCGGGATGTGGTGGAGATCTGCCGCAGGTTGGATGGCCTACCGCTGGCCATTGAACTGGCGGCGGCCCGCACATCCCTACTGTCGCCCGCCGCCATCGTTCCACGTCTGGCCCGGTCCCTCTCCTTGCTGGTCAGTGGGCCGCAGGATCTCCCAACCCGGCATCAGGCGCTGCGCAACGCCATCGACTGGAGCTATCAGCTTCTTTCAGAGGATGAGCAGCGCGTATTCCGCGCCATGGCGGTCTTTGCTGGTGGCGCGACGCTGCCGCTGGTCGCCCAGGTCTGCTGCCCGGCCGCCGACGAGTTCCAGACGCTGGAGCATGTGGCCGCGCTGGTCAATTGGGGCCTGCTGCGACATGAATCGCCGAGCGCTGAACAGCCCCGGTTCCGCATGTTGGAGACGATCCGCGAGTACGCATGGGAGCAGTTGATTGCGCAAGGCGCGCAGACGGAGGCACAGCGGGCGCACGCCCTGGCGTTCCTGGCCCTCGTGGAAGAGGTGGAGCCTGAGCTGTTGGGGGCAGACCAGGTACGCCACCTCGCCATGCTGGATATGGAGCAGGACAACATCCGGGCCGCGCTCACCTGGGCCATCGCGCAGGCGGAGCACGACGCCGGCGCTGGCGCACTTGCCCAGGCCGTCCCGGCGGCGGAGATTGCCCTGCGGCTCGCCTGCGCGATGTGGTGGTACTGGGAAACGCGCGGGCATTACGCCGAGGGGCAACAGTGGCTGGAACGCGCGTTGGCCTGCGCAACAGACCCCACCAGCCAGCGTTGGGGCGCCGC
>JALYWD010000116.1 GCA_030852885.1 Chloroflexota bacterium
ACGGGCCCGGTGAATTCGCCGGACTCATAGCGATGCGCCGTCGCGGGCGGCATGAAGAAGCCGCTCATGTCCGCCTGGCCATAGCGGGCGTAGGTCGGCGAGATATCGGCAAAGCGGTCGTAGCGCACATACAGGAGCCCGGTTCCCTCGGGGCCGCACAGCCACTTCTGGCCAGCCATGGCGTAGGCATCGACACCGATATCGTGCAGGTCCAGGGGCACCTGCCCGGCGGACTGCGCCGCATCCACTATCACCATCAGCTCGTGCTGCCGGGCCAGCTCGCAAACCTTGCGCAGGGGCGCCACCGTGCCCGTGGACCAGAGCACGTGTGAGAGGGCGATGACCCGCGTGCTGGCGGTGATTTTGCCCTCGATGCTGCCCAGGAACTCCGAGACATCGTCACTGAGTGGCACCACGCGGTTGACAATACCGTAGCGCTTGGCAAGCAGCGCCAGGGGGTTCAACAACCCGGGGTGCTCCTCGGCGGTCGTTATCACCTCGTCCCCGGCCGACCAGTCGATGCCCATCAGCGCGATGTTCAGCCCCTCGCCCGCGCTGTGCGTCAGCGCGAACTCTCGCGCGTCAGCGCCGAACATGCTGGCCGCAATTTCGACCACGGAGCGATTTCGCTCGCCAGCACGCTCATAGCCGCCGGGAGTGATACGCCCGAGCTCGAGATCAGATTGCAGCAATGCCTGTGCCGCCTCGACCCCGACGCTCGGCATCGGACCGAACGTCCCCGCGTTGAAATAGCCCGTGGCCTGCAAGGCAGGCATCTGCGCGCGCAATGTCTCCAGCTTACTGGCCGCCACCGTTGCCGACATCAACTCACTCCCTTGTAGGACTGCGCAACGGTGCGCATGCCCCGCTCCAGATCCCCAACGATATCCGAGAAATCCTCAATGCCCACGGAAAGCCGCAGCAGACCGTCACTGATGCCCAGTTCGCGCCGGGTCTCGGCCGGCACCCAGCGGTGCGACGACATGACTGGGTAGAGCACCAGGCTGTGCACATCGCCGAGTGTCGTCGCCACCTTGATCAATTGCAACGCATTCAGGAAGCGAAAGACATCCGCCTGGCTCGCATTCGCCAGTTCGAACGCGACCATGCCGCCCCGGTTGTCCCCGAGAAAGATGCTGTCAGCGACGTGCCCGCTGGGATAGTGGACTGCGGATACGCCCGGTTGCGCCTTCAGCCATGCCGCCACCTGTCGCGCATTCTCGCCGTGCTGTCGCATCCGCAGCGCCAGGGTGCGCATGCCGCGCAGGGTCAGCCATGACTCGAAGGGACCGGGGGTTGCCCCCAGCAGGTTGCCCAGGTCACGCAACGCGGCAACGCGATCAGCGCTGCTTGCGACAACTCCGCCAGTCACGTCACCGTGGCCAGCAAGGTACTTCGTCGACGAATGAAGCACCGTGTCCGCCCCGAGTTGGGCAGGCTGCACCAGGCAGGGGCTGGCAAACGTGTTGTCCACCGCAACCGTGGCTCCGGCCGCGTGCGCAAGCTCGGCGATGGCCGGTACGTCCGCAACACGCAGGAGCGGGTTCGAGATCGTCTCCAGGAAAACGAGACGTGTTGGCCGCTCCTGGAGTGCTCGCTCCACCGCCGGGAGGTCCTGCATGTCCACGAAGCTGGTGGTTACCCCAAGCGACGGCAGCAGACCAGTCAGCATGGTGTAGGTGGCGCCGTAGACATCCGGGGATGACAGAATATGGTCCCCGGCTCGCGCATCCAGCAGCAGCGCCGCATGGATCGCCGCCATCCCCGAGCCAAAGGCCACTGCGTCGGCGGCGCCCTCCAGATCAGCAACCGCCTCTTCCAGGGCGCGGGTGGTGGGGTTGCCCCAGCGGGAATAGACGTAGCCGCCTTGCTCCCTGGCAATAACGGCTTCCAGCTCCTCGGCACTCTCGTAGACGAACGCTGTTGCCGGATAGATGGGTGGCGTCGTGGAGATTCCCGCAGGCGGCTTGTGCTGGCCCGCCGCGTGAACCGCACGCGTTGCCATCCCCTGCTCCCGCGATGCAGGCGATGGTGCATCGTGAAAAGTCAACCATATGCTCCTGACCAGCCGCGCTGGTGCTATGTTCCGGTGGGGCAGTCTATGGGCCATTGGCTGGGCCGTCAATGCCGGCCGCGAATACGCTGGTCCACGGGAAAACGAGGCGCCATATGACAACTGCAACGGAGAACACGTTCCTCGGGGGCTTACTCGGGATGGCGATCGGTGACGCGCTCGGCGCGCCGCTGATTGGACTCAGTCGCGAGGAGATCTCGCAGCGCTACGGGAGCGTCTCCTCGTTCCTTCCGATCACGGATCCCGAGAGCGGCGAGACGCATCGTGGAGAAT
>JALYWD010000139.1 GCA_030852885.1 Chloroflexota bacterium
CTGCGCAGCACCCGGCCATAGGCCATGCCGTGGAAACGGAGGTCGCCCGCAAACTGCGCCTCGCCCTGGACCTTGGCCAGCGCGTCCGTGCGTGCGGCGTTCGTGCCAATGACTCCGTAGGTCGTGCTTGCCGGGGCAATCAGGGTCATGAGCCTGCCTCCGCCTCTGCCACTCGGCGTGCGGCATCCTCAGCGGCGTCAAGGATGTTCCAGTACCCCGTGCAACGGCACAGATTGCCGCCGAGATAGCTCTTGATCTCGTCACGGGTTGGGTGCGGATTCTCGGCCAGCATCGCCTTCGTGGTCAGGACAAAGCCCGGCGTGCAAAACCCGCACTGGATGGCTGCCTTCTCCACGAACGCCGCCTGGATTGGATCGAGCCGCCCGTCCTGCGCCAGCCCCTCGATGGTCTGGACCACCTTGCCATCGGCCTCGTACGCCAGCGTGCAGCAGGAGCTAACTGGCTGCCCGTCCAGCAGGACCGTACATGCGCCACAAACCTGGGAGTCGCAGGAACGCTTCGTGCCAGTGAGCTCCAGCCGATCCCGCAGCAGATCGATCAGCAATTCGCGCGACTCGATCTGCATTTCGACGGCGCGGCCGTTGATGGTGGTGCGCAGCAGCGTCATGGTCTCAGGCGACATTACGCGCCTCCAGGGCTTTCGTTGCATCCAGGATTGCCGCTGCAATCGCCCTTGCGCCAACTGCTGACGCAAGCTGGCGCTTGTAGGGCGCCGACTCGAACGGCGTGTCGTACGTCACGACCAGGCTCGCGATCGCTGCCTTCACCTGCTCGCTGCTCGTGGCGATTGCGGGAAGTCCCAGCAGCGCACCCTCGACGTCCCGGAGCCGCTGCGGCGCATCCCCGACGCACCCGACGTACACACGGGCGTTCGCGATCAATCCGTTGTCAACACCGATCACCGCGGCGGCGGAGGCAGTTGGCCGCTCGTGCAGTTTGACTCGCTCGTACCCGATGCCGGCAGCATCACCGGGGAGCGCAATCGCGATCTGGGTCAAGACTTCGTCTGGCTCGCGGTCAGTCGTCATAAGGTCTGTCGTGAAGGCATCGGCTCGGACACTTCGCCGCGCATCACCGTTGTCGAGCGTGAGCGTGGCGCCGAGCGCCGAAAGCAGGGTAGCTGGGTCACTGTGCGGATCGGCGAAGCAGAGGTTGCCGCCGAGTGTTCCGGCGGCCCGCACGCGGACGTTGGCCACCTTCGCTTCGAGGGCCGCCAGCGCTGGCAGGTACCTTCGCACCAGCGGGTCCCGCTCGACAGCGCGATGCGTGGCGAGTGCGCCAATCATGAGTGTCGCGCCATCGGCGCCGAGCGAGATCTCGTTCAGTCCCGGGATCCGCTTGATGTCGATGAGGTGATCGACCGATGCCAGGTGCTCCTTGAGCACGATCAGCAACTCGGTGCCCCCAGCGTAGAAGGCAGCCTCGTCACCGAACTCCCGCATCAGGCTGGCCGCCTCGGCCACCGTGGCTGGTTGGTGGATTGCGAATGGCCTAAGCATGTGAGACCTCGGGCATCCCCTGGTCCAGGCCCGCGCGCTGCACGCCGCGAATCAGATAGTCCCAGTAGGAGTGCACATGCACGTCCCGGTACTTGTCCGGGTAGACCCGGCTGGCCATATCCGGCGTCATGGGGCGCAGGTTCCCGAATGAGGTGGCGATTGACTGAATGCGCAGCACGCGCTCGAGCGTGAGCGCCGTGTAGGTTGCCCACGGCACTGAGGACCCGGTGAAGAGCACGCCGTGCCCGCGCAGGATCGCCACTCGCCGGTTGCCGAGTACGGCTGCCACCCGCGCGCCCTGCTCCGGGTTCACGATCAACTCCGCTGTGTCATCGAAGTAGGCGAGACCTTCCTTGAAAAGCACCGCGTCGTGATTCAGGAGCTGCAGCTCCGCGTCCGTCGCACCAAAGGCCGTGGCATACGGCGGGTGCGTGTGGATGACTGATTGCACGTCGGGACGCACGCGGTAGATCTCCGAATGCAGCACGTACTCCAGGTGCGCGCGTCCACGTCCCTCCAGGATATTCCCGTCCAGGTCGAGCCGCAGGACGTCCTCGGGCGTGACCTCTTCCAGCCCCAGGCCGTAGCGCTTCATCAGCAGGTGCTGGCCATCGGCCGAGCGCGCGCTGACGTGGCCAAGGGTGTAATCCCCATGGTCACCCAACGCCAGGATGCGGCACGACCAGGCCACCTGCTCGCGCAGGCCGCTGTCGGTGAGTGCTCGCACGTCCTCCGTCATCGTCGCTCCGTTGGCGGGTAGTCCGCATGCGGAAACCCGAAAACCATAATCAGATCATCGTCGCCCGTGTTGGCCACGGCGTGCCAAATCCCGGCCGGGATGTGCAGCGCCTGCTGTGCGGCAAACGGAACTGGCTCACCGTCAGTCTGCAACTCGCCCATGCCAGCCAGGACGTAGGCGATCTCTTCCGCCTCATGCTTGACCATGGCTGTGGTCGTGCCGGGGGTAAACACGGAGTAGCCCAGCGAACTGAGAATGCCCGGCGCGGTTTTCTCCGTCAGCACCATGCGGCTCCAACTGCCGTTGGGCAGCGGAATGGCGGAGACCTCTTCCAGTGGCACGACGCTGATCGTTGCGTCCGGTCCTACAGCGCCCACTTGCCATCCTTCACGATGTACACGCCAGTGTCCTCGATCAGCAGGGACGCGTTCAGGCAGTTGCCATCCAGGTGCAGCGTGCTCACGTTCCGGCCGCCCGGATAGGCGTTGTGGTTGTCGCCCAACGCGAAGTGAACCGTGCCGAGGAGTCCCTTTTCCGACGGCGAGCCGGTCGGGGACTTTTCGCTCGTGCCGAAGGCGAACTCACCAATGACGGTCGAACCCGGGACGCCGTCGATGACCTTCTTCAGCTTATCCGCTTCTTCGCCGCCGGTAATCTCGGTGACCCGGCCCTTCTCCACCTTCCAGGTGATGGGGTTCGGTGTCTGACCTGGCAGGCCGATGCCCAGCATGATGCCGTCGACCACAATCGTGCCCTCGGTGCGGTCCTCGACCGCGGCAAAGGCGACCTCGCTCCACAGCGGCACGGGGCCCATCATCTGGCCGCGCTTCTTGATCGGCGTGACTTCGAGCGCCGGGCGCCCCTCGATGGAAACCCGCACGTCCGTGCCCGCCGGCGAAGTGACCCGGCACCACTTGGCGCCCTTGAGTGCCTCGATGGCGGCCTTCGCGCGGTCAGTGGCGTCGCGGATGTCGGCCTCGGTCAGGTCCCAGGAGCCGATGCCCTCTTCGACTGAAGCGATCTTGGCGTTGTTGTCGCAGGACTCACGCACCGCCGAGACATGGGCGAAGCGGTTGGCCCACTCCAGGTCCGTAATGATGATGATTTCGTCGGACTTGACCATCGCCTCGTGCAGGTTGCGGGGCGGCGCCATCGGGAAGCGCGTATCCGCCTTGCCGCGACGCACCTGGTGCTCGTTGTTGGCGATGACCGGGAAGCCACCGCGCTCCACGACCACCTGGGCCAGGGCATTTGCTTCGGCCATGTGGGCGTCGTCGGTGATGATCGTCACGACGTCGTCTGGTTCCACCGACATGCAGACGGCGACGACCAGTTCGGCGTCGCGACGAAGACCCTCGGAAAGCTCGCTCATCGTTTTCCTCCCGGCGCGCTAGGCGCGTGCGGCCGTCGTGGCCGTGAAGCGGGGCAGCACGTCCCGCGCGAACTGCTCAACCTGGCCAAATTGATCGAGGGAGCCGAAGCGGCAGATGAAGTAGTCCACGCCGGCATCGATGAAGGTCTGGAACCACTCCGCGATGTCATCAGGGGTGCCAACTGGCCCCCATTCGCCGATGTCCATCGCCTTGCTCAACTCGGGGTAGTACTGGTTGATGTAGGCGTTGATTCCGGCCTGGGCCGCGTCCCGGGTGTCGGCGATATTCATCGTAACCTGGTAGGACATCACGAATTCGTCGCGCCTGCGCCCGGCCTCGTCAATTGCCTGCTCCACCTGCGCGAGTTGCGCGCGGAACTCGTCGGGATGGCGAGCGCGGCAGCACGTCATCCAGCCGTCGCCATACGTCGCAATGCGGCGTGCGGCCTTGCTTACCACGCGCTCCGTCTTGTCTTCCTGCTTCGTGCCGACGGTGAGCCTTGGATTGCTGACCACCCAGATCGGAGGGGCGGTCTGCACGGGCATTAGCGGGCCCATCTCGGTCCCGGAGTAGAACGCAATGTCATCGAACTGGTAAGTCTCACCGGAGAAGTCCGTCTTGCCCTCGGTCCAGAGCTGGCGCAGGACGGCCAGGCCTTCCTCGAAGATGCGGGCCCGCTTGTCGAAGTCGAGGCCTACGGAGGCGTACTCGCGGCGGACACCATCCTCCGGGTTGCCCATGCCGGTGCCAAGGATCGTGCGGCCATTGGACAGGGCATCCAGCGTGGCCCACTCCAGCGCCAGGTAGAGGGGGTGCCGTGTGCCGGAGACCATGCAGGCGGTGCCCAACTTGACCTTGCTCGTGCGCTGCGAAATGGCGGAGAGGATGTTGATCGGCTCCCACCGCGGCTTCGAGAACAGACTGTCCCCCACCCAGACCGAGTCGAAACCCAGTTGCTCCGCGTGCTCAGCCAGGTTCAGCAGGTCCTGCAGCGAGTAGTCGGGCGCGATAAGCGGTTCCCGGTTGTTGAGATTGACTCCGAACTTGACCTCTGCCACGTTTATCGTGCTCCTCTCGCCAGGCGTTGGGGCGCGCTCTCCTCGAGCGCGCGTTGGGGAACATGAATGTGTTCTCGCAGCAGGCGGCTCGCCTCGCTGGCATCGCCCGCGCGCACCGCATCGAGAATCGCCTGGTGCTCGTCGATGGAGCGCTCCAGGCCGCCACGCAGACCGAGCGAGGATGAAAGGTGCCGCCGCATCTGGTCCATCAGCGGGTAGTAGATGTTTTTCAGGTAGTCGTTCCGGGAGCGTTCGATGAAGACCGCGTGGAAGGTGCGGTTCGCGCTGAAGAAGGCCTCGGCATCCTCGGCCGCGGCATAGGAACGCATGTCGGCCTGCAGTTGCGCCAGTTCCTCCATATCGCGCACCGTGAGATTCGGCAGCGCGAGGCGGATTGCCAGTTCCTCCAGGGCCTCCCGCACACGGTAGGCGTCAAGGAATTGTTGCGGTGAAAGCGACTTGACGACGGCTCCGTGTCGTGGCCGCAGCGTTACCAGGCCATCTGAGGCCAGGCGATGCAGCGCCTCACGCACCGGCACGCGGCTGACGTTGAGTTGGGCCGCCAGGGCCTTCTCGGGCAACGCAGCGTCTGAGGGGTAGACGTTACTCAGGATGTCGTCGCGCAGCCGCTGATACACCTGCTCGGCCAGCGTGGCGTGGTTCAGCGGTACCTGTTCGATTCGCTCTGCGTCGACCGCCGGTAGGCTCACGTGTCCCAGGAACTCCTCCCGCTGCGCGACACCTTGTGTATACCGTATACCGGAATGTAGCTGAATGGAATCTCCCCGTCAAATCGTCGCTTCAGTGCGTGCTGGTTAGCGTCCAGAGAGTAAACAGGCGTTGACGAGCGCTGTGGTATGGAGTACTTATACGTATCAATCCTGAAACGTAGCAGCGGACGCGAGGCAGTGCGGCGGACAGCGGTGTCACGACGTGATTGACGAAACACCTCGACGCAGGCGACCAACCCAGGCAGATGTGGCCCGGCTCGCCGCGGTTTCCCAACCGCTGGTTTCCTACGTGCTCAGCGGTGACCCGAACGCGCCAGTTGCACCTGAGACGCGTGCCCGCGTGATGGCGGCCATTGCGGAGTTGGGCTACGTCCCATCCCACGCCGCGCGAAGCTTGCGCTCCCAGCGGGCGCTGGCGATTGGCGCAATCATTCCGGACATTACGAACCCGTTTTACCCTGCCTTTGCGCGCGGCATCCAGAACGTTGCCGAAATCGAGGGCTACGACCTGATCGCCTACAACAGCGATGGCCTGTTGGAGCGCGAGCGCAAGTTCATGCAATCGGCGCTGGCCGGGCGCGTTGACGGCGTGATTCTCAGTCCGTTCCAGATCACGATGGATGAGCTTGCCGACGTCGCTGAAATGAACATCCCGGTTGTTGCGCTCACGTCGAGGAAACCCGTTGCCGGGCGCGCGCCCGTGGACACCGTCCATGTCAACAGCGTGGCTTCGGCGCGGGAGGCGGTCGAGCATCTCATTGCGCGGGGACACCGCCGCATCGGCATGATTGCCGGCGAGGCGGGGACACCTCCCCGGGAAGACCGGGTGCTGGGCTACCTGCAGGCGCTTGAAGCACACAGCATGCGCACCGATGAGATGCTGGTGCGTGGCGCGGACTTCAATGAAGAGGGCGGATATCGGGCCGCGCACGACCTGATGCGGCTTTGCCCACGACCAACGGCGATTTTTGCGGCCAACGATCTCATGGCGATGGGCGCCATGGCCGCCCTGCATGAGTGCGGACTGTATGTCCCGAACGACGTCGCTATCGTGGGGTTCGATGACATTCCGGCCGCGAGGTTGCTGGCTCCACCCCTGACAACTGTCGCGCAGTACCCGGATCGCCTGGGTGCGCGCACCGCGGAACTCTTGCTGGAGCGGCTGCGTGGGGAAGGACCACCCGGCAGTCGCGTGATCGTGATGCCTGCCGAACTGATGGTCCGGGAGTCGGCCTGAACGGCCGTGAAGAGCGAGGAGGTGCGCAAACCCGGCTTTGCAACGTGATCGGTACGCACGGCGCAGGCGCGCTGGACGTAGAGCCGCAGTGACGCGGCGATCATTCAACGGGAGATCACCATGCGTAAATCCCTTCGCGCCATAGCTCTCGCGGGCATGGCGGCGCTCGCCCCGCTGGCGATGCTGGCGCCCATTACACGGGCGCAGGATAACGTTGAAATTTCAATGTGGATGGACACTACGGGTGGCTCTGAAGGCGCCGAGTGCCTACAGGCAAATGCCATCGACGTGTTCAACGCGCAGGGGAACGGGATCACCGTCAAGGCCACGATGCAGGCCAATAACTGGGATACGACCCGAACGGCGATTGCGGGTGGCGCTGGTCCAGACATCGTGGGCACTCCGGGTCCCTCCTTCGCCATGCAGCTTGCGCTGGCCGGGCAGTTGGTAGCCCTGGATGACTACGCGAGCGAGTTCGGGTGGAACGAACGCTTCGCAGCAGGCTCGCTGGACCTTGGCATGGCAGAGGGCAAGCTTTACAGCATCCCGACTGAGCTTGAGACGCTGGTTCTCTACTACAACAAGACGCTCTTCGAGCAGAATGGCTGGGAGCCGCCAAAGACGCTTGAAGAAATGATGACGCTTGCCGCGACCATCCAGGAGGCGGGCATCATCCCCTTCTCCCATGCCAATGCCGAATGGCGTCCGGCCAACGAGTGGTTTGTGGGTGAAATGCTGAACCACTCCGCTGGCGGCCCACAGAAAGTCTACGACGCTCTGACAGGCAATAGTGACTGGACTGATCCCGACTTCGTGGCCGCGATCGACGCACTGAACCAGATGCAGCAGAACGGCTGGTTCATGGGCGGCCTTGACCGCTACTACACGACGACCTTCCCGGAGACGGGAGCCATTTTTGGAGCCGGTGAAGCCGCGATGAACATCGAGGGCACGTGGTTCCTGGCCGACGAGGCGGCCTATTTCGGGGAGGAAGCTGGCAACAGCAACGAGATTGGCTGGGTGCCTGTGCCGTCAGTAACTGGTGACGCCATCTTTGACCTTGGCATTGGCCAGACGTACTCGATCAATGCGAACTCCCAGCACCCCGACGAGACGGCGCAGTTCATCGATTTCTGGTTCTCGCCAGAGAATCAGGCCAAGATCCTGGTCGAATGCGGCACCGTGCCGGCGGCGGTTGACCTGAGCGGGCAGGACCTGACGGGCGTCAACCCGAACCTGGCCGAGATTCTGGCGGCGATGAACGTTGCGTTCGCAGAAGGCAACTACGGCTACACGACCTGGACCTTCTGGCCACCAGCCAGCGAGACGTACCTGATCGAGGAGATCGAGCGCGTCTGGGCCGGCGAGATCACGCCTGAGGAATACCTGGCAGGGCACCAGGAGAAGTTTGATGCGGAGCGGACGGCAGGCGCCGTGCCGCCGATTCCGGAGCGGTAGGCCGCAGGCGGGTCAGGGATACCCCTGGCCCGCGTCCGCGACCCGGAAGCGAGAAGCAGCATGCAGCAGTCGTTGACGCTCCCTGAAGGAGCACTTGCAACACGCCAGGCGGACAAGCGCCGTGCGTTCTATCGGCGCAAGGTCGTGCCGTGGCTCTTTGTTTTGCCGATCCTGTTAATCAATATCCTGGTGGTGGCTGCGCCAGCCCTCAGCTCCATCTATTTTTCCATGACCAGGTGGAGCGGCATTGGCTCAGCGGAGTGGATTGGTCTGGCAAACTACCAGACTCTCTTCAGCGATCCAGGCTTCCACCACGCGTTCATGAACAATGTGCTCTGGCTGGTGATGTTCCTGACGATCCCCATCGCCATGGCGCTGATTGCCGCAAGCTTGCTCGCGCCCATCCGGCGCGGCGCCATTGTCTTCCGGCTGTCGCTGTTCATTCCCTATGTGCTGCCGAGCGTGGTCTCGGCCGCGCTGTGGCGCAGCCTGCTCAGCCCGGATCGCGGGATCCCCGCGTTCCTGACGGACATGGGCGTGCCGGGCTTCAACAAGGCGTTCCTGGGGGACCCGCGAACGGCGCTGCCGTCCATCGCCTTCATTGATAACTGGCACTGGTGGGGGTTCCTGATGGTGCTGTTCCTGGCGAGCATGCAGAACATCCCGCCCGATCTCTACGAGAGCGCCCGGCTTGATGGAGCGAACCGCTGGCAGGAGTTCCGGGATGTGACATTGCCAGGCATCAGGCCGACGATCGTGTTCATGATCCTCATGACGACGATCTGGTCGTTCCTGACCTTCGATTACATCTGGATCCTGACGCAGGGTGGTCCCGCGCGGTCCACTGAGGTGCTGGCAGTTCTTGTCTTCAAGGAAGCATTCCGCAACTTCAACGCGGGGTATGCCGCTGCGATAGGTCTCACCATGAGCTTCTTCGTGGGCTGTGTCATCGCCGGATTCCAGATCTTGCGGCGTCGAGGTTGGGAGATATGAGCACGACGATCGCTCCGAGCCGGAAGCGGCGCGAGATTCGCCTGGCCCCGAACTACATCGTGCTGATTCTGTTGCTCGGCTTTGCCCTTGGCCCTCTGCTGATCCTCCTGTTTAACTCGCTGAAGACCCAGGCAGAGTTCGCCAGGAACCCATTGGGCCCCCCGCAAGGCCTGATGTGGCAGAACTTCACGAAGGCCTGGGACGTCGGCAACTTCGCCGTCACGACGCGCAACAGCGGGTTCCTCGTCGCGGTGACGGTGGTGGCGGTGCTGGCGCTGGGCGGAATGGCGGCCTACAGCCTGGCCAAGCTCGATCTGCCGGGCGCGGGCGTGGTCATGCTCTACCTGCTGATCGGCACCAGCCTGCCACTGCAACTCTTCCTCGTGCCGCTCTTCTTCACCTGGCAGCGGCTGGGGCTGGTCAATAATCTGCTCGGCCTCGCCATCATCTACGTGGCCACCAATGCGCCCTTTGCGGTGTTTCTGCTGCGCTCCTACATGCTGCAGTTACCGCGAGACTTCGAGGATGCAGCGCGCGTGGATGGTGCGGGGGAATGGCAGATCTTCACTGGCATTGTGGTGCCCTTGTCATGGCCCGGGTTCCTGACCGTGGGCCTGGTGGTGGCGCTCAGTGTCTGGAATGAGTTCCTGCTGGCGACGGTCTTCCTGACCGAGCAGGAGCTCTTCACGGTCGTAACCAGTTATTACAACTTCTCGACTCGCTTCAGCCGCGACTGGTCACTGACCAGCGCCGCCGCCATCATGATGATTCTCCCGGTGGTCGTGATTTTCCTGGCCCTCCAGCGACGGTTTGTGGAAGGGCTGACGCAGGGTGGACTCAAGGGGTAAGACGTTCGTGAGCAACGATAACTCGGCGCTCGACTCGCCGCTCTATCACAAGGTGCGTGGCTGCCTTTACGGCGGGGCTATTGGCGACGCCCTGGGCGCGCCGGCCGAATGGAAGTTTCCCCCGGAAATATGGCAGCGTTACGGAGAGATCCTGGAGTTCGTGGAGCCGTGGGATGGCCCGTCGGAGATCGGCAAGGGGAACGGCCGGTTCACCGACGATACCCATATGACCATGCTCCTCGGGCAGATCTACACCGAAGAGCAGCGTCACCTGGATCCGTTCATCTTCGCGCAGCGCATTGTGCCGCTCATCGCGGATGAGCCGCGCTGGCTGGCTGAGCGCGGGGTGGAGATGCCGCTCGTCGACCGGCTCTTCTACCCGGAGAAGTGGCTGCTGATGCGGCTGCGCCTGGCCAATGCTGATCCACGTCTCGGCGGTGTCGGCAACATGGTGAACTGCGGCGCGGCCATGTACGCGGCGCCGGTCGGCATCGTCAACGCGGCGGACCCCGGCGCGGCGTACCGCGAGGCGATCGACATCTACACCGCGCACCAGTGGAGCTACGGTCTCGAAGCCGCCGGGGTAATGGCTGCTTGTGTGGCGGCCGCTTTCGTGCCGGGCGCCACGGTCGACGATGTCGTGAGCACGGCGCTCGAGTACGCGAAGGAGGGCACGCGCGAAGCCATTGGCGCGGTCATCTACGAAGCGTGCCGGCACACAGACTGGCGCGAGGCCATCGTGCCTCTGCGTGAGGCGATTCAGCCTTTTGATGGCAGCGCTGAGGACGGTGTGCGGGACCGGGGCAACGGCACGGACGACTGGCAGCCGAGCCGGCGCAAATCGATCGAAGAATTGCCGATTGCGCTTGGCATGCTGGTTGTGGCGAAGGGCGATTTCCTGGAGGCCATCCGGGGTGCAGCCAACTACGGGCGGGACAACGATTCAATCGCCGGGATGGCGGGGTCGATTGCTGGAGCGATGCACGGCGACAGTGCCATTCCTGCCGACTGGACGGAGCAGGTGAACCGCGCTAACCGGGTCGATCTCGACCCGCTGGCGAGAGACCTCACGCGCGTGGCCATCTCCCTGCAGCGCGAGCAGGCCGAGGCCGCCGCTGCACGCACCTCGATGTTCGCCGAACTCACCGCCTGACATACACGAACGGAGCAGAGACGTCTCATGACGACGATCAACACGACGTTTCCGGCTGACTACGTCGAGCGGGTCTATGCCGGCGTGCTCGGCAAGATCATCGGGGTGTACCTGGGCCGGCCAATTGAAGGTTGGACATACGACAGGATCTCGGCAGAAGTGGGTGAGGTCGACCACTACATCAACGAAATGCGCGACATGCCGCTCGTGGTGACGGACGACGATATCTCCGGCACGTTCACATTTCTGCGCGCGTTGCCAGATCATGGCAACAGCCCGGACCTGACCCCGGAGGAGATTGGCAACACCTGGCTCAACTATCTCATCAACGAGCGCACCATTCTCTGGTGGGGTGGCCTGGGCAACTCCACCGAGCACACGGCCTACATCCGCTTGAAGGAGGGCGTGCCTGCTCCGGCCAGCGGCTCGATGGCGCTCAATGGCAAGACGATAGCCGAGCAGATCGGGGCGCAGATTTTCATCGATGGCTGGGGCATGCTCTTTCCAGGCGATCCCGAACGCGCCGTCGATTTCGCGCGTCGGGCAGGAAGTGTCAGCCACGACGGTGAGGCGATCTACGGCGCACAGGTCATCGCGGCGATGCTGGCACAGGCGTTCGTCGAGTCGGACCTGAATGCGTTGCTCGAAACGGCCGTCAGCTCCATCCCGGAGGACTCCACGATTGCGCGGGTGATTCGCGACGTTCGCGCCTGGCACGCCGCTGCGCCGGACGATTGGCGCGCGGCATTGGCCCAGATCCAGGCGAACTATGGCTACGACAAGTACGGCGGCGCCTGTCACATGGTGCCGAACCACGCGCTCATCATCATGGCGCTCCTCTACGGCGGAGACGATTTCCGCAAGGCGCAGATGATCATCAACACGTCAGGGTGGGACACCGATTGCAACGCGGCGAATGTCGGGTCGATCCTGGGCGTCAAGAACGGCCTGGCCGGCATCGACAGCTCGGACTACGACTGGCGGGGCCCGGTGGCGGACCGCCTCTACCTCTCTACCGCCGATGGTGGCCGCGCTATCTCGGACGCGGTTATCGAGACGTACCACGTCGTCAACGCGGCGCGGGCGTTGGCTGGCGCGGACGCATTGGCCCCGAGGAATGGGGCGCGTTTCCACTTCTCGCTCCCCGGCTCTGTCCAGGGGTTCGAATCCGCAACCGCTGGAGTTGAGGTACGCAACACATCCGCTACAGAAAGTGGCGGCGCACTCTCCATCGC
>JALYWD010000147.1 GCA_030852885.1 Chloroflexota bacterium
CGTTAGGGCATTTCGCCATGGATACCTATCCACTCGTCGTACTCGCCAACGAGCCGGACACCTACCGGTCGCTCCTGGCAGCGGAACTGCCCTTTCTCCGGCCCAACCTGCGCGTGCTGGAGGTCGATCCCGCCGAGCTCGACGCCGTTGTGGCCACGCTGCACCCGGCGGTGGTGATCTGCAGCCGCGCGCTGCAGACCAATCCTCCCCCCGCGTGCTCTGTCCTGATCCTGTGCGCCGAGGAGATCGACACGTTCATCCAGTCCTGCGACGAGACCATCAACAACCCCCGGCTCTCGGACATCCTGCAAGCGATCGACCGCGCGTTGACGCCGGAGCAGCCACAGCCCCAGCCAACGTCCGTGGGCGGGCAGGCGCCTCCCGGGCACACCCCGCCGCGGGAACCCCTCCAGACCGCGTAAGCCTCACGGCAGACGCTGGGCGATCCCTGACGCCAACCGGGGATCGGCAAGCTCGCGCCCTCGCGAACTCCGCACCCAACCGGTCAGCACCACAGGTGCGCGGACGAGAAGTACCCATCCGCCTGCGCCGTGCTGTTCACTCCCCGGCCACATCGAAGGCTGGGTGATACTCCACCGCTCCAACCGGCGCGTCGCCGGCAAAGCTCAGCCACTGGAAGTATTTCGGATCGACATCGCGGTAACGCAACGCGGGGTCGCTGACAAAGCCGAACCGCCCGTAGTAGGCCGGGTCGCCGAGGAGCACGCAGCCAGCCGCGCCCAGGGCCCGCAACTGCGCCAGCCCGGTCGTAATGAGCGCCGTGCCGATGCCCCGCCGCTGCCAGCGCGGGCTCACCGAGACCGGACCCAGGCCGTACCAGCGACCCGGCCTCCCGTTGATGGTGACCGGGGAGAACGCGACGTGCCCCACGATCTCGTCGTGGTCTTCCGCCACCAGCGAGATCGTGAGCACACCGGCGGCCCGCAGCGCATCCACAATGTGCGCCTCGGTGCCGCTGCTATAGGGTCGCCCCTGGAACGCGGCAGCGGTTACCGCGTGGATAGGGTCAGCGTCGCCCTCGTTCTCCTGGCGAATGATCATGCCGGGGCCAGCGCCCAGTCGTACTCCATGTCGCGTGCGGTGTTGACCGCCGCGGCGTCGCCGTGCAGCCGCCGCACCACATGCAGGGCCATATCGATCCCGGCCGAGACCCCGGCCGACGTGATGATTTCGCCTTCGTCCACCACGCGCTCGTTATCCAGCACCGTGGCGCCTGGTACGAATCCTCGCAAGCGGTCAATTGTTGACCAGTGGCTGGTGGCGCGCAGGCCATCCAGCAGCCCCGCCGCGCCGAGCAGGAATGCGCCCGTGCAGACGCTGGTGGTCAGCTCGGCTGCGCCGCGCTGCTGGCGCAGCCAGTCCAGCACCACCGGGTTCTCCTGCTGCACGTCGGTGCCGAAGCCGCCCGGCGCCAGGATGATGTCGAACTTCGGCGCGGTGGCGAAGGTGACATTCGGCTGCACGAGTAGCCCGCCGCGACATGAGACCAGGGCATCCGTTTCCGCCACCGTCAGGGCGTTGAACACCTTCTCACCGGCCTCGCTCCGCGCGCTTGAAAAGACCTCGAACGGGCCGCAGAAATCGAGGATTTCTACCTCCGGAAAGATCAGGATGCCGACCGTGCGTGGAGTGCTCACAGGAATCTCCGATCGTCGTCAGGAATCGCCTCAGGTACATCAGCTACAAGGGTAGACTGCGCCGGGTCAGACTGCTGTCATATGGCCGGAGAGAAAGTGAGTTCCGCGTGCCCGTTCCTCCCATGATGTCGCCTGACGCGCTCGCGGCGTCTATCGGGCAAGCCGTGCTCGGCGGGCTGGAGGCGCTGTGCATCGCCCTTGGCGATCAGCTCGGGCTGTACGCGGCGCTGCAGCGGATCGGCCCGGCCACCCCGGCGCACCTGGCGGCCAGCGCCAACACCGACGTGCGCTACACGCGCGAGTGGCTGGAGCAGCAGGCGATGGCCACCATCCTCATCTGCGAGAACCCCGAAGCTGAACCGGATGCCCGCCGCTTCGCGCTGCCTGACGGCTACGCGGCGGTACTGACCGAGCCAGAGAGCTTCACCGGTATGGCGCCGATGGCCCAGCTCTTCGCGGGCATCGCCGCGCCCTTTCCCCGACTCCTGACCGCGTTCCGCACCGGTGAGGGTGTGCCGTACGCGGACTACGGCGAGCACATGCACATCGGGCAGGCGCGCTCCAACCGGGCGAACTTCACCCACCTGCTGGCGCAGGAGTGGATCGCGGCGATGCCGGATATTGCCGCGCGCCTGCAGCGCGATCCTCCCGCCCGCATTGCCGATATCGGCGTGGGGCAGGGGTGGTCAAGCATTGCCCTGGCGCAGGCCTTCCCCCGCGCCCACGTTGACGGCCTGGACCTGGACCCGGCCTCGATCAGCGCGGCGCGGGAGAACGCCGCCAGCACCGGGCTGGCTGAAGAGCGGGTTGCCTTTCACCAGCGCGATGCCGGAGACCCCGCCCTGGCCGGGCAGTACGACCTCGCGCTCGCCATCGAGTG
>JALYWD010000149.1 GCA_030852885.1 Chloroflexota bacterium
TCACGCACGCGGGCGCTGAAGCGCTGCGCCCGCTCGGCGTAGACGGGATCATCCTTGAGGAGGTGACCGTACTCCTTCAGGGCCGCGCCACATCCGGCGGCGGTCGTAATGATGGCGTCATCGCCGGAGCGCTCGAAGGCCTCGATGTTCTGCCGCGCCAGCACGCGTGCTTCCTGCATCATGCCGGCGTGCACATGGAGCGCGCCGCAGCACTGCTGACCCACGGGAACGTCGATGTCCGCGCCATTCCGGGCCACCACGCGGGCGGCGGCCCGGTTCGTGTTGGCAAAGACGGTGCCCATGACGCAGCCGTTGAAGAGGTGCGCTTGCCGTGTGTCGTCGCCATTGGCGCGGTCAGCCTCCCAGCGCTCATCACCCGGCACAAGAGCCTTGCGGGATATTTCTGGCGTCAGCGCCTCCAGGTCCGCCATACCCAGCTTGCCGAGGATGCCGGTCTTGCGCACGAGCGCGGTCATGCCAGTGCGCTCAGAGATGCGGAGAAACCCGGTGACCGCACGCAATCGTCGCGCGTCACCAAAGAGCCATTCCATCCCGATTTTTCGCGCCAGCTTGACCGAAGCCGGGCGCGGCCGGTGCTGCTCCAACTGCGCGCGGGACGCCTCCACGAGCGGCCCGTACTGGACGCCGGATGGGCAGACTGCCTCGCAGGCCCGGCAGTTCAGGCACTGGTACATCTGTTCGTCAAAGAGCGGGTCCAGGAGGTCCAGCCGTTCTTCGGCGACGGCCTTCATCAGCCAGAGGCGGCCCCGTGGGGACGACATTTCCTGGCCGGTGATGCGGTAGGTAGGGCAGGAGGAAAGGCACATCCCGCAGTGCACGCAATCGTGCAGCAGGTCATCCTCTGGGATGTCCGTCCCAGAGAATCCGCCGAGACGGATCAGGTTGGCATCGGCGGGTTCCGCCACGACCATGAGAGCTCCATTCCAGGATCATCGATCTGCGCCGGGACGCGATCATTGCATGACGTTCAGTCGTTAGAGAAACCCGGCAAAGCGCCCCGGGTTCAACGTGCGTTTCGGATCAAATTGCTCACGGATTTCCGCCATGACTTCCAGGCCAGCCGGCGCCGCGCCCCAGATGTCGATGCCCTGTTTCCACTCCGGAGGTGCGGCGAGAATCGTGGCGGACTCGGCCAGGTCGAGCGCCATGCGCTGCACCTCGGCCAAACGCGCCGCACTGCCCTCACCGAGCTGCAGCCGCACCAGGACCGAGCCCACCGCCGCTGTGGCGCTGAGAGCCGTCACCTGCGCGTCCAGGGCCTCCAGGACCGGCAGCAAGCCCTCGACGAGAACTCGTGTCGCCCGGGGCCGGATGCCGAGGCGGATGGTTACCTCACCGGGAGCCGAGGCGGGGTCCAGGCTGGCGACGTAGCTTTTCCACCACGCCGCGCTCTCATCCTGCTCCAGCACGCTTCTGGCGCCAGTCAATCCCGCTATTCGATCGGCGATGGCGCGCACCGTCTGCTCCCGGCCCTCGACGCGCGTCGCGAGTAACCAGCGCTGCTCATTGAAGCTGACCTCCAGCGCGGCAGTCGGGTCACCGCTGTCGCGGAACCGGGTGGCGCTGTCAAATGCCTCGCTCACCGTGGCCTGCTCAGCGACCAGCGTCGCCTCGGCCCTCGGGCGTGGCAGCACCTTGAAGTTGGCCGACGTGATGACCCCCAGGGTGCCGAGAGACCCGTGATACAGACGCGGCATGTCGTACCCGGTGACATTCTTGACCACCATGCCGCCGGCTTTGGTGACGGTGCCGCTGGGGTGCGCAACCGAGATGCCGATCAGCAAATCTCGCAGCGTGCCCGCGCTGTGACGAAGTGGACCCCACCGCGCCGTCGCGATGAGGCCGCCGATGGTGGCCTCATCACCCCCTGGCGGATCGAGCGGCAGGCGCTGACCGTGCTCGCCAAGTACCGCCTGCACATCGCCGAATCGCGCGCCAGCGCCGACGGAGAGCACCAGATCAGTCGGCTCGTAGTCGATGACGGAGGACAGCGCCCGGGTCGAAAGCGCGAGGTCGGCCCCGCGCGGCGGATTGCCGAGGGCCAGGCTCGTGCCGCCACCGACCGGAATCACGGCTTGCCCGAGCTGTGAAGCATCCGCCAGGATGGCGGCGATTTCCTCGGCAGTCTGCGGCACGACGGTCTGGCCAACCGGGATGCCGTCGATGGTCTGCGGCAAATAAGGATCAGAGCGCATAGATGCCGTGCTTCTGCGCCATCGCCTGCATGCGGAGGGCACGGACCTCGCCACACATGTACCCCTTCGGGAAGATTTTCTCCGGGTTGAACATGCCGGCAGGGTCAAAGCTGTTCTTGAGCCCGGCCATGGCTGCCAGGTCGTCGGCGGTGTAGACCAGGGTCATGTAACCGCGCTTCTCGGTGCCGATTCCGTGCTCGCCCGAGAGCGCCCCGCCCACCTCCACGCAGTAGGAGATGATCTCCTTGCTCGCCAGCAGCACGCGCTCGGTGTCACCGCGCTTCCGGCGGTCGAAGAGCATCAGGGGATGCAGGTTGCCGTCGCCGGCGTGGAAGACATTGGCAATTGGGAGGTCGAAATCCCTGGAGATTTCCTCCACCCGCTTGAGGGTGGCGGGGAGCTTCGAGCGCGGCACCACGGTGTCGTGCAGGTAGTAGTTGGGGGAGAGGCGGCCCATGGCGGCCAGCGCCATCTTGCGCCCCTTCCAGAGCAGGTCGCGCTCGCCTTTCTCGGTGGCGCTGCGCACTTCAGTTGCGCCCGCTGCGTGGCAGAGGCCGGCAATCTCCTCGCCGATGCTCAGCACGTCGTCCTCAATGCCGTCGATCTCGATCAGGAGGACCGCGCCGGCGTCCATCGGGTAGCCGGCGTGGTAGGCAGGCTCCACGGCCTGGATGGTCAGGTTGTCCATCATCTCCAGCGCAGCCGGCACGATCCCGGCCGCGATGATCTGGGAGGTTGCCTGAGAGGCGGTCTCGATGTCCGGGAACGCGGCCAGCAGCACGAGGGTCACATCGGGATTAGGTGTGAGGCGCACCAGCGCCTTGGTGACGATGCCCAGCATGCCTTCGGAGCCGACGAGCGCACCGGTCAGGTCGTAGCCCGCTGTGCCGGGCGAGCGGCCACCTGTCCAGACGATGCTGCCGTCCGGGAGCACGACCTCCAGACCCAGAATGTGGTTGGAGGTGACACCGTACTTGAGGCAGTGCGGCCCGCCGGAGTTCTCGGCGACGTTGCCGCCGATGGTGCAGGCGCGCTGGCTGGAAGGATCGGGCGCGAAGAAATAGCCGAACGGAGTCGTCTCCTCAGAAAGCTCGAGGTTGATCACTCCGGGCTCGACCAGCGCGGTGCGATCTTCCCGGTCGATTTCAATGACCGAGTTCATGCGGGTCAGGGCGATGATGATGCCGCCGTTCTGGGGCACCGCGCCGCCGGAAAGTCCGGTGCCAGCGCCGCGGGCGACCACCGGCAGGTTGGCGACACGCGCCAGCCGCACGACCTCGGCGACTTCGGCGGTGTTGGCCGGCAGGACGACAGCAGTTGGCGCAGCCGTTTCCACGGCGCCATCGACGCTGCCGTCGTACTCATAGACCAGCAGATCGGCTGGCCGTGAAAAGACCGCGTCGGGCCCGACAATGGCCTTCAGCCTGTCAATGAGCTGTTCGCGGTTCACCACAATGCTCCCGTGGAAATGATGCGAGTGTCTTATCGCGTTATGGTAGCGCGTCAGTCCTTCCGAACGCCCTTGAGAGCGTGACATACTGACCAAACGCCCCACATGCGCGTCCGACCGGGCGTGAGGAGTAATCACCAGACATGACAGATACGGGAACTGGCACAGGCTACTGGATCGTTGTCGGGTCGCCGGGCAACTTTGCGAAGACGGCCGAGTATGGGTTCACCGTCCAGGGGTTGAAGTCGCGCCATCGCAAGAAGGCGGAGCGCATGAAGCCCGGCGACAAGATGATCTACTACATCACCGGGCAAAAGGCATTCGCCGGGGTTGTGACCATCGAGTCGCCGTACTTCGAGAGCCACGAGACGATTTGGGTCTCCAGCGACCCCAGGAAGGCCGCCGAGGATTACCCCTTCCGGGTCAAGATCTCGCCGGACATCAACCTCGGGCTGGAGGGCGCCATTCCGGCCGAGCCGCTGGCCCGGCAGATGCAGTATGCCGCCAAGTGGCCGGAGAAGAACTGGACGCTGGCCTTCCAGGGGAACGTGCACGAGATTGGCGAAGGAGATTACAACTTGATTCGCAACGCAATCGAAGCGGCGGCGCTTGCCGGCGTGGGTACCGGTGACTGACCACTTCGGCGAGCCAGAGGGATCGCGCTATCGTGTTCACCTCTGTTTTGGCCCCAATTGCAGCGAGCGCGGCAGCAAGCAGCTCTGGCCAAAACTGGAAGCGGCCATCGCCGAGGCTGGATTGACCGGTGAGGTGGAGCTGCTGGCGACGACATGCCGCAACCGCTGTGACTATGGCCCGTCGTTGAATGTCTATCCGGGACCGGTCTTCTACAACCTTATCGACGCCGAGGCGATACGCGAGATCGTGCAGGAGCACCTCGGCCAGGGCCGGGTCTGCCAACGCTGGGTGTTCCGCCCGAAGCTCTCCCGCTCGTGATCGCGAAGCATCACCACACGTAAGGAAGCAAACCCCGTGGCCTCAGTGACCACCAGTTACGTCCAGGGGACGGCGTACCAGACCAACATCGAGACCTCTGGCCTGACCCTGACCGGGGATGAGCCGGTGGCCAGCGGCGGTGCTGGCGTGGGCCCCAGCCCCTACGAATTCCTGCTTGCCGCAGTCGGCCACTGCACGGTGCTGACCATGATCCTTTACGCACGGCGCAAGGAGTGGCAGATTGACAGCGTCTCCGTGCGTGGCACGTTCGAGCGCATCATCACCGGGGACCCGGTCAATGGCCGCACCCGCACCGAGCGCATCACGCAGGAGATCAGCCTCAGCGGGCCCCTGAGTGACGAGCAGCGGGCGCGCATCCTGGAGATTGCGCACAAGTGCCCGGTGCACCGCACACTGGCGAATGGTCTGGAAATCGTGACCCTGGATATGAGCGAAGACGTGGTGGTGCTGAGCGAATGAGAAAGGGCGTTCCGCTTGGGAACGCCCTGATCAGGTGGAGATGGGGGGAGTCGAACCCCCGTCCAGAACCGCCAGCCGGCAAGTTACTACGTGTGTAGTCGGCATATTATGTGCTGCAGTGATCTCCTACCGACGGGATTCCACTGCAGTGAGCCAGACTGTCTTTGGTGATTGCGCTCTGGCGAACTTCTTCACCGCAGCCTTCCTTGGTGACGCCTGTTGTCGGCCCCAGAAGGCGGAGGACCGTCAGACGCGCTACCTAGAGGTCAGTGACTTAGGCAGCGTAAGCAAGAGGAGCGTTCGCATCTCTTGGTTGCCCATTTTTACGAGGCTATGGGCGCCTCGACACGCACGTACCTGACAAACGACCCTGTCGAAACCAAACATCCCCGAACTCCGCAAGTCTACTCGAAAGAGAACAGATTTTCCACTTTCAGGCTGCTCAGATGCCGCTCCGCCGGAGCGGGTACCATCGCGATATGGCGAACGCAGCGTCTCCACCCGCGAGTTCTACGTTCAACGCGTGGTTGCTGGCCGCTCGGCCCAAGACGCTGCCAGCGGCACTCTCCCCGGTCGTCGTTGGCTCCGCGGTTGGCCTGGCAGAAGGTGGCTTCGATCTCGTGGTGGCCATCGCGGCAATTGCGGTGGCGCTCCTGCTCCAGGTTGGCGCGAACTTCGCGAACGATGTCGCCGACTTTCGCAGCGGCGCGGACACCGACCATCGCCTCGGCCCGACCCGCGTCACCCAGAGCGGGCTGCTCACTCCGCGACAGGTGGAGATGGCGACCGCGGTCACGCTCGCGCTGGCTGCGGTTCCGGGCCTGTACCTGGTCTGGCGGGGCGGCTGGGTCTTTGCCGTCGCCGGGCTGCTGGCGATAGGGGCGGCGGTGGCCTACACGGCCGGTCCCGCCTATGGGTACGTGGGGCTTGGGGACATCGCGGTCTTTCTCTTCTTCGGGCCTGTCGCCGTTGCTGGCACCGCCTACTTGATGACCCACCAGCTCACGACGCTCTCCCTCCTCTCCTCGATCCCGATGGGCTGCCTGATCACCGCGATCCTGGTGGTCAACAACCTGCGGGATATCGACACCGACCGCGCGGCCGGCAAGATGACCCTGGCGGTGCGGCTGGGACAGGGCGGAGCGCGCGCGGAGTACGCGCTCCTGCTGGCGCTTTCCTATGCGGTTCCCGTCGTTGTCTGGCTGGGTGGCCTGGCGTCGTTCTGGGTCCTGCTCAGCTTCGTCACCCTGCCACTGGCCGCGATGCTGTTGCAGCGCGTGCGAAACCAGGGGGGCAGGGCCCTGAACCCCGTCCTGGCGGGCACGGCGCGGCTCTGCCTGTTCTTCGCCGTGGCGTACGCCGTAGGGATTGTCCTGTGAGTGAGCCCAGTTCCAGCGCCGTCCCGGGCGCGATCAAATCGAGCGATGACGTCCGCAAAATGTTCGACGGCATTGTGCCGCGCTATGACCTGCTGAACCGTCTCATGACCGGCGGGCGTGACGTTGCCTGGCGCAAACTGGCCGTACGTGAAGCGGCGCGGCATCTCAATCCGGCCACGGCGTCCGTCCTCGATATCGCGACGGGGACCGGTGATCTGGCCCTGGAACTGGAGCGAGCCGGGTTCGCCAGCGTGGTCGGCCTCGATTTTTCCGCCCCGATGTTGCAGGAGGCTGAGCGGAAAGCTCTGGAGCAGCCGGGAAGCGCGTCGCTTGTGTCGTGGGTACAGGGCGATGCGATGGCGCTGCCCTTCGCGGCGGACACCTTTGACGCAGTCACGGTCGGCTTCGGGCTGCGCAACATGCCCGATTACCTCGGTGCACTACGCGAGGTGGTACGCGTGTTGAAGCCAGGGGGCACGTTTGTGTGCCTCGAAACCTCACCCCTGCCGTCACCAATGCTTCGCTCAGTCTTCGAGTTCTCGAT
>JALYWD010000159.1 GCA_030852885.1 Chloroflexota bacterium
GCGGCCAGTCCCAGCGGGTCAACCTGCGGCTGGCGATGCATCTGGCGCGCGTGCCGCTCCGGCGCATCCTTGTTCCAGTCATCCATGGGGATGGAGACAAAGGCGGGTCCCAGCGGCGGCGTCATCGCCACGTGGTAGGCGCGTTCAATCGCGCCGGGCACGTCCTCGGCGCGGGCTGGCTCGTGGCTCCACTTCACATACGGCCTGGGGAGTTCCGTCGCGTTCAGATTGACCAGCCACGGCTCCAGCGCCAGCATCTGCCGCGTTTGCTGCCCGGCGGTGACCACCAGTGGCGCGTGATTGTGCCAGGCCGTGACCAGCGAGCCCATGCCGTTGCCCATGCCACTGGCGGTGTGCAGATTCACGAAGGCCGCGTTGCCGCTGGCCTGGGCAAAGCCATCCGCCATGGCGACAGCGACCGCCTCATGCAGGCCCAGGATATACGTAAAGTCCTGCGGAAAGCCGGTCAGGAACGGCTCCTCGGTCGAGCCCGGGTTGCCGAAGATGGTGGTCATGCCCAGGTCGCGCAACAGTTTGTAGGTGACATCTCGTACGGTTGGCATGGTCCGCTCCCTGTCTCCGGGTCTCTGGCCGATCCTGATCTGTGGCAAGTATCGGTCGCGCGGCAACGCTTGACACTGTGACCCGGCGAGGGGTACATTCCTCCAGCGCCGGGGCGGCTAGCTCAGTTGGTTAGAGCGCCACGTTGACATCGTGGAGGTCACTGGTTCGAGTCCAGTGTCGCCCACCCCTGGCACTTCCATTCCCGCATGTTTCCTCAACGCAATCTGGAGTGTGCCCTCGTGCCTGCCTTGCTCTCCGCCTCTCCTGCCGTGCGCCCGGATGCCACCTTCACCGACCCGGTCATTCGCGTCGAGAACCTGCGTAAGGTCTACAACGTCCCCGAGCGCGAATCGGGGCTCGGCGCATCCGTCCGCTCACTCTGGAGCCGCGAGACGAAGGACGTGATCGCCGTCAGTGACATCAGCTTCGATGTCGCGCCGGGCGAAATCGTCGGCTTCCTCGGCCCGAACGGCGCGGGCAAGACCACGACGCTGAAGATGCTCTCCGGGCTGCTGCATCCGAGTGAGGGCACAGCCACGGTGCTCGGCTACGTGCCCTGGAAGCGCGAGAAGGCGTATCTGCAGCAGATGACGCTCGTCATGGGCCAGCGCAACCAGTTGGCCTGGGATATCCCGGTCGCCGACTCATACGAGTTAAACCAGGCCATCTACCGCATTCCGGATGCGCAGTACCAGCAGACCCTCTCGGAACTCAGCGACCTCCTCGACCTGGGGCCGCTCCTGACGAAGCCCTCGCGCAACCTCTCGCTCGGCGAGCGCATGAAGTGCGAACTGGCCGGCGCGCTCCTGCACCAGCCGCGCGTCCTCTTCCTGGATGAGCCCACGCTCGGCCTGGATGTCACCGCGCAGCGCCGTATCCGCACCTTTATCGCGGAGTACGGCGCGCGCCACAACGCCACCGTGCTCCTGACCAGTCACTACATGGCCGACGTGGAGGCGCTGGCCGAACGCGTGATCGTCATCCACCACGGCGTCCTCCTCTTCGATGGTCCACTGGGTGGCCTGGTCGCGCGCTTCTCGCCGTACAAGACGGTGACTGTTGATCTGGATGGCCCGGCTAGCGATATTGACCGCTTCGGCGAGGTAGTGCAGAACGAGGACGGCCGCATCACCCTGCAGGTGCCAAAAGGCGATGCGGCTGCCGTCACCGCGCGCCTCCTGGCCGAATTACCAGTGGTCGATCTGTCGGTGACTGATCCCCCGATTGATGAGGTGATTGACCGTGTCTTCAACACCGGGGAAGAGGTCACGGAGCCCGCGGCAGTTGCGGCCGCCGCGCCGGAGCCGGAGCCGGAGCCATCATTGGCATGATCGACCTGGTCTATCTCTACCGGGCGCAGTTCAAGGTCACCATCGCCGAGCAGTTCCAGTATCGCGGCGCTCTGGTGATCTGGCTACTGGGCCTGATGCTGGAGCCGGTCATCTACCTCTCGGTCTGGGCAGCGGTGGCCGCTTCCCAGGGTGGACAGGTGGACGCCTTCACGGCAGCAGACTTTGCGGCCTACTACCTGGTCGCTATGTTGGTGGACCACGCCGGCTTCACGTGGATCATGTGGGAGATGGAGTACTGGATTCGCCAGGGGAACCTCTCGGCCCTGCTGGTGCGGCCTGTCCACCCCATTCACCGCCATATCGCCAACAACCTGACCTTCAAGCTGCTGACCTTCTTCGTACTGCTCCCAGTCGTGATTGCACTCGCGGTCATCTACCGGCCGAACTTCACTATCACGCCGGAGACGCTTCTGGCCTTTATCCCGGCGCTCATCCTGGCCATGGCCTTGCGCTTCGCGGTCGAGTGGACGCTGGCGTCACTGGCCTTCTGGGTCACGCGGGTGACCGCCATCAATCAACTCTGGTTCGTGGCGTTCCTCTTTCTCTCGGGCTACGTCGCGCCGCTGGCGCTGTTGCCGCCCTTCGCGCAGACCCTGGCCACATGGCTCCCCTTCTACCGCATGCTCGGTTTCCCGGTGGACGTCCTCCTCGGCCATCTCCCGATGCAGCAGGTGCTGATCGGTCTTGGCGCCCAGGTTGCCTGGCTGATCGTTGCCTACGCCGTGTTCCAGATCACCTGGTCACGGGGCATCCGCCAGTATTCGGCGGTGGGAGCCTAGAGCCGTGACCTACCTGCACTTGTTCTGGATCCATCTCCGGCTGGGCGTCCTGAACGAACTGCAGTACCGCACCAATCTCGGCGTGCAACTGTTGCAGTCGTTTGTCGGGCTGGCCACGTCACTCCTGGGCCTCGGCATCATCTTCTCGAAGACCGACTCGCTCGCGGGTTGGCTGCCGGCGGAATTGCTGGTGGTGGTCGGCGTCTACATGATCGTCTCGGGGCTGACCCAGATGATCGTGCGTCCCAGCCTGACCCGCTTCATGGAAGATGTGCGGCTGGGCACGCTCGATTTCATGCTCACCAAGCCGGTCGATGCCCAGGTGCTGGCCAG
>JALYWD010000163.1 GCA_030852885.1 Chloroflexota bacterium
GCCCAGGCGATCACAAGATCGCCTGGGCTTCGCTGTTTGTTCTTGCCCGATTCGCCAGAGACTAGCCCGTGTTCTTCAGGCCTCCGGCGATCCCGTTGACGGTACGCAGGATGGTGCGCATCGTGTCATCGTCCACTGCGCCATTCCTGACCCGTCGCAGGAGTTCTACCTGGACAAATGACATGGGATCGACATACGGATTGCGCCGGTCGATCGTGCGGCGCAGCACCGGATCGCGCTCCAGCAGGCGATCCTGCTCGGTCAGCGCCAGGATTTCCGAGACCGCCAGTGCGTGCTCTCCGGAGATACGTGCCCAGATGCGCTCGCGCAGGTCCGCGTCCTGCACGAGTGAGGCGTAGCGCGCCGCGATATCCAGGTCTGACTTGGCGAGGGCCATCTCCGCGTTCCCGATGGTGGCGGCGAAGAAGGGCCAATCGCGCGCCATCGCCTTCAGGATATCCAGCCCGAATTGCTCGCGCGCCACAGCCAGGCCCGTGCCCACGCCGTACCACCCGGGCAGCAGGAAGCGTGATTGCGTCCAGGAAAAGACCCACGGAATAGCGCGCAGGTCCTCGATGCGGTGCGTTTGCTTCCGCCGCGCGGGCCGCGAGCCGATCTGCAGGCGCGATATCTCCGCGATGGGTGTGGCCTCCTCGAAGAAGCGCACGAAGCCGGGATCTCCGTAGACAAGGTCCCGGTAGGCGGCGACGGAGGCAGACGTTATCTGGCTCATGACCTCTTCGAACCGCGCCAGTTTCGGGGCATCCGGGGTCGCCAGCAGTTCCACGCTGCTGGCCAGGACAGCTCCCGTCACCAGCTCCAGTTCTCTGCGCGCGATCGGGGTGGTGGCGTACCGGCTGGCGATCACCTCACCCTGTTCGGTCAGCTTGATCTGCCCGTTCACGGACCCGGGAGGCTGCGCCAGGATGGCGACGTTGGTGGGTCCGCCACCACGGCCAATCGCTCCGCCCCGCCCGTGGAAGAACTGCTGCCGTACCCCGTATTCCGCGAAGAGGCGGGTCAGGTCACGCTGGGCGGTGTAGAGCGCCCAGGCAGAGCCAAAGAACCCGATCTCCTTGTTGGAGTCCGAGTACCCGATCATGACCTCCTGCACATCGCCACGGCTGGCGAGCGCCCGCCGGTAGACGGGCAGGTTCAGCAACAGACCCATGGTGGCAGGAGCATGGCGCAGGCCCTCATCCTGCTCGAAGAGGGGTGCGATGGAGAGGCGGGCGTTTCCGCCCCCGGGATCGGCGAGCCCGGCGTCCTTCATCAGGAGGAGCACGGTGAGGACATCCGAGACCGTCTCCGCGCCCGAAATGACATAGGTCTCGATGGCGCCGCGATGCCGCCCGGTGATGGCGCCCTCGATCATGCGAAAGGTGGCGACCACCTCCCGAGTTTCGGGGGAGCAGGCATCCAGGCTACGTGGCGCCAATGGCCGTGGATTCTCGATTTCCTGCACCAGCAGGGCAATACGCTCAGGCTCGGCCAGCGCTGAGAAATCAGGCGCCACGCCGGCGTTGGCCAGTAGCTCGGCAATGGCCCCGGCGTTGCGCTTCGCGTGATCCCGTACGTCCATCACTGCCAGGTGGAAGCCAAACACCTGCGCGGTGCGGATGAGATCACGCAGGTCGCCGTCGGCGATGCGTTCTGCACCCTGTTCCCGCAGTGAGCGGTCGATCAGCCGCAGATCACTGATCAGACCGCTGGAGGCCGGGTAGCCACCAGGACGATCTTCGAGCGCGGCCCGCACGCGCTCGCGCATGAGCGTGAGCACCTGCCGGTACGGCTCCCCGGCGTTGAGCCCCGCCACGGTGGCCGCGGTTTCCGGAAACAGCTCGCCAAGCTCCGCAATCAGCGGATCGAGCCGGGGCGCTGGGCCGGAGATGCTCTCGGCGACAGAAATGCGTCCGGAAAGCTCGATGAGCTTGCTTTCGAGCAGGCCAAGCGCGGCGCTCCGCATGAGGTCCAGCGCTTGCAGCGTGACTTCTGGCGTGACGAACGGGTTGCCGTCACGGTCCCCGCCGATCCAGGTGCCAGGCATGAGCAGCGACGGCAGGTCAATCTCCAGGCCGGGGTAGTACTCGGCGATTGCCGCTTCCAGATCACGGTAGATCTGTGGCAAGACCTCCACGAAGGTGGAGAGCAGGTAGACGAGGCTGGTCCGCACCTCGTCCAGCACGGTCAGGCCCACGGCGCGCACCTCGTCGGAGTACCAGAGTTCCTCGATGGTGTGCGCCAGGCGCAGCCGCAGGCGGGTCT
>JALYWD010000319.1 GCA_030852885.1 Chloroflexota bacterium
GCGGTTGGCGCCAACCCCTTCTTCAGCAGCGAGTTCGCGGCCTGGCCGGAGGTGGAAACCTGGGAGGGTGGCGACTACCTCGCCGCGCTGGCCACCTTCTGCCAGCGCAGCATCGACGGCTGGTACCTGGCCACGGCTGCCGCTCAGGGCAAGGACATCGCCCCGTTGCGCTTCTTCGCCGAGAAGCACTTCCCCGATGCCTACCCCCGCCGCCTGCGAGAGCTGTACACGGAACCGGCGGAGCTTTTCCTGGTGCGCGACTTCCGGGACATGTTCACCTCCATGCGCGCCTACAACGCGCGCAAGGGGTATGGCGATTTCGGCCGCGCCGCCGCCGCCGATGACGAGGCCTGGATCACGACCCTGCGCCAGGGCGTGCGGGCGTTGCTGGATGCCTGGCGCGAGCGCGGCTCGCCCGCCAGCCTGGTGCGCTACGAAGCGCTGGTGCAGCAGCCACAGATAGCGCTGCCTCCCGTGCTGGAGGCGCTGGGGCTGGAGTCCTCCCCCGCCATCATCGCCCGCATGGTGGCCGCCGCCGCGCCAGACGCGCCGGACCTGCAGGGGCATGGCACCACCGCCAGCCCGGACGCCTCCATCGGCCGCTGGCAGGCCGATCTGCCGCCGGACCTGCGGGACCTCGTGCACACCGAGTTCGGCGACCTGCTGACCGCCTTCGGGTATGACAGAGCCTGATCCCGCCTCCAGGTGTCATCTCGAGCGCCGTCGAGAGATCTCGGCCTGGCCCACCACCAGGCAACGATGCCTGCACACGAGCGTCGCGGTGACCTCGCAGCGTCGCGGCTGGTGACGCCGAGATATCTCGACTGCGCTCGAGATGACACGTGTGTGGGCGACACCTCGTACCGCGTTGGATGGAGAGCCGATCCTGCGCCCGCGCTCAGGACGACACGCGGCGGTGCCGCACGAAGCCATGCGTTGACGCGGCAGGACTTGATGGGGTGACACGACGCCGGCACGCCTCTGACATCTGACAGAGGCACACGCTCTCTGCCAATTCTGCGTCCCGGCTGATGTTTTGCTGCCTCTCGCGCGGCATGATCTCTCCATGCCCGGTCGTTGTTCACCGGTTCCACTTGCGGGCATAAGGTTCATGACAAAGGAGGTGCCACAATGGTGGCAATGATCGAGGTGGAGGACCTGGCGGCACGGGCAGCAACCCGCAGTGAGACCCTGGCCGACCGCCTCTTCCAGTCAACACTGGCAACCATGGATACCGCGCTCGTCCACCTGGGCAACCGCGTGGGGCTCTACCAGGCGCTCGCCGATATCGAGCCAGCTACGTCTGCTGAAGTCGCGCAGGCCGCCGGCCTGAACGAGCGCTACGTGCGGGAGTGGCTGGAGCAGCAAACGGTCAGCGGCTTCCTGGATTGCGAAAACCCGCGAGCCAGTGCGGCGGAGCGGCGGTACGCGATGCCGCTCGGCCACGCGGCCGTGCTCATGGATATCGACCACCCGCTCTACCTGATGCCGCTCTCCCAGCTCACCATGGGCGTGGTGGCGCACCTGCCGGACGTGGAGCAGGCGTTCCGCACTGGCGAGGGCGTGCCCTACGCCACGTACGGCCATGATATGTGCGTGGGCCAGGCCGGCATGAACCGCAACCTGTTCCTGCAGGAGCTGGGCACGGAGTACCTGGCGCAGATCCCCGATCTGCACGCCCGCCTCTCTTCCTCCGTCCCGGCCCGCATCGCCGATATCGGCTGCGGGGTTGGCTGGTCTTCCATCGGCATGGCGCGGGCCTACCCGAACGCGCGCGTGGACGGCTATGACCTGGACGAAGAATCGGTGCGGGAGGCCCGCCGCCTCATCCAGGCCAGCGGCCTGGCGGAGCGCGTGCAGATCACCCTGCGTGACGCGGCGGAGCTGCACCTCAACGGGCACTACGACCTGGTCACCGCCTTCGAGTGCGTGCATGACATGAGCAACCCGGTGGGAGCCCTCAGCACCATGCGCGACCTGGCCGGCGAGAACGGCATGGTGCTCATCATGGATGAGCGCGTGGCGGAGGCCTTCGATCCCGGCGCGGGTGATGTCGAGCGCCTGATGTATGGCTTCAGCGTGCTGCACTGCCTCCCGGTCGGGATGGCCGACACGCCCTCGGTGGGGACCGGCACGGTGATGCGGCCGGCCATCCTGCGCGGCTATGCGCGGCAGGCCGGGTTCTCGGATATCGAAGTCCTGCCGCTGGCGCACCCGTTCTTCCACTTCTACCGCATGGTCCGCTAGCGCCCGGACCCGTCTCCCTCTTTTCACTTACGTCATGGGTCGGGCACACGCTCGTGCCCCGGCCCGTGGCGTGCCCGGTTCATACCGAAAGGAACCAGTCATCATGGAAACGTCTCCTATCGAAACCCTGCAGCGCGCCCTTGGCCAGGGCGGCACCCGCCGCACCATCCTCGGCGCGGCGGCCACCACGGCGCTCGCCGGCATCGGGCTCAACCAGGTCGAAGCGAAGAAGAAGCGCAAGAAGAACAAGAAGCGGAAGCGGAAGAAGAACCGTGGCAACGGCGGCGGCGGCAACAACGGCGGTGGCGATGGCGGTGACGGCGGCGGCGGCGGTGGCGGCAACCAGTGCCAGTTCGAGCTCTGCGACGGGCAGTGCGTGGATACCGCCACTGATCCCCGAAACTGCGGCGCCTGCGGCAATAGCTGCGCCGCCGGAGAGGTTTGCCGCAAGGACTTCTGCGTCTCGGCACTCCAGGGAGTCGATGACGTTGCCGGCCTTGCGGTGACCGGAAACGGCGCCTTTGCCGTGACGTCCCAGAACGAATCCCGGTTGCGCCTGGTGCAGGACGGCACGGTCGTCCAGACCATCGAGGTGCCGGGTCCGATAACGGGCGGGGGAGCCCGGGCTACGGGTGTGGCATTCGACGCCAGCGACGGCAGCTTCGTGGTGCTCGATACCACGAACAGCCGGGTGATCCGCCTCGCCGGTGATGGCACGTTCATCGCGGAGTTCGGCAGCCCAGGCTCCGGTCAGGCCCAGTTCGAGTTTCCGGAAGGGGTGGCGATCGACCCGCTGACACGCCAGATCTTCGTGCTCGATACCGGCAACAGCGTCATCAAGCGCTACACCAGCACCGGCTTCTTCCTGGGTCAGATTGGCCAGGCAGGTAGTGACGAAGGCGAGTTTTTGCGGCCGCGCGGCATTGCCATCGATGCCAACCGCAACATCGTCGTGGCGGACACCGGCAACAACCGCGTCCAGATCCTGAACCAGGATGGAGACGTGGTCCGCGTGATCGGCCGGCTCGGGAATGGGAACGACGAGTTCGTGGGGCCGGCGGGCGTGGGCATCCTCCGCGGCGGCGGCATCGTGGTCGCGGATACCGGCAACAACCGCATCAAGCTCTTCGATGAGGACGGCACATTCGTCTCCAGCGCCGGGAAGCGCGGCGCGGCGCTGGGCGAGTTCACGGTTCCCGTGGCCGTGGTCGAGTTCTCGGCCGGCAGCTTCGCGGTGGCGGACCTGGGCAACGATCGTCTCCAGATCCTCAACCTCGTCCCGCGCCAGTAGCGCACATGCCCGGGTGCGCAGCGCCCGGACTTCCTTCCCTCAATTCCGGGCCACGGGCCGGGCACGCACCAGTGCCCAGGCCTGTGGCCTGCCTGGTTATGGCATCTGCGTGTGCGGCGCCGGCATGAGCCAGCCGCCTGGAGCCGCGGGCATTTTGGCCAGCCACCGAGGGACACCGCCCGCGTTTGGTACCCTTGCCCTGGAACCGCGCCGCTCCGGGATGCTATCCAGGTGAGCCAATCATCCGACCATCCAATCTGCCCAGGTCTTCCCCCGCCGTGGGTGGGGAAGGCATGAAACTGTTCCAACGTCCTCCCCGCTGGCGAAACGACTGGCGCGGCGTTGTGGTGGCCGTCGTGTGGGTCGTGGTGGCCTCGCTGGTCAGCAAGGCGCTCTCCGGCGTCATGACCCCGACGCCGATCATGCCCTTTTACGGCGCGGTGGTGCTCAGCCTCTGGTTTGGAGGGGTCGCCGGGGGGCTCTCGGCCACCGTGCTCTCGGTCATCGCCCTTGGTGCCCTGGTCACCGCGTCCCCTGGGGTGTGGGCGTTTACAGCTACCGATATTCCGCGCATCGCAACCTTCATTATTCTTGCCATCCTCCTGACCGTGGTCAGCCTGGGCCGGGACCGCGTCGAGGCAGAGCTGCGCGCCAGCGAACGCCGCTTCCGCACCATGCTCACGACCGCCAACGAGGGCGTCTGGCTGATTGATCGCGATGGGCGGTCACAGTTCCTGAATGACCGCATGGCGGCCATCCTGGGAACCACGCAGGATGAAGTGGCCGGGCGCAGCGCGTTTGAGTTCGTGTTTCCCGAGGATGTCGCCCTGGCCAGGTCCTATATCGCCAACATTCTCAGCGGCGATTCCAGCGAGTTCGAGTTTCGGCTGCGGCAGAAGGATGGGGATCCCATCTGGGCGCGGGTCAGCACCAGCCCGGTGCGCAACGACCGGGGGCGCGTCGTCGGCATCCTCGCCCTGTTCACGGACATGACCGAGCGGCGGCGCTCCGAAACCGCCCTGAAACGGGCGAACGAGCGCTTTGCGCTGGCCGTGGATGCGGTGCAATCCCTCATCTACGACTGGGATCTGCGGTCGGGCGAGGTCACCTGGAGCGGCGGTCTGCAACCGCTCCTGGGCTACCGCCCGGAAGAAGCGGCTCCCACGGCGACCTGGTGGATCACGCGGGTCCATGCCACGCAGGTCGCGCAGTCAGCGTTTGCCCGGGCGAACGCGCTGGAAGGCGACCGCTACGAGGACGAATACCAGGTGCGGCACCGGGATGGCCACTGGGTTGCCGTCTGGGACCGCGGGCGCATTGTGCGGGATGAGGCTGGTGTACCGGTCCGTGTCATCGGCAGCGTCATCGACATCACGGCCCGCACTGAGGCCGAAGACGCCCTGCGCCTGCTCGATGACGCCGGCCGGGCGCTGGCCTCCTCGCTGGACTACGAGGCCACCCTGCAGCGCGTGGCCTGGATCGCCGTGCCGCGCCTGGCCGACTGGTGCTTCGTGGACCTCATCGATGCCCAGGGGGTGTTGCGCCGGGTGGCTGTCGCCCACGCCGATCCCGCCCAACGCGCCCTGGCGGGCCAGGCGATGCAGGCGGCGGCTGGCGCTCCGGTGGGCGCGCAAGCCACCCGTGGCGGGGCCTCGCTGCTCATCGAGCGCGCGGAAGACGAGGCGAACCTGGCGGGGGCGCCAGAGCGGGCGCAGTCAGCGCTGGTACGGGAGCTGGCGCCCCGGTCGGTGATTGTGGTGCCGCTGAGCGCCGGCGGCCGGGTGCATGGGTCCATGACCCTGATGACCACGGCGTACTCCGACCGCCGCCTGCGTCCGCAGGATCACGCCCTGGCGGAACAACTGGGCCGCCGCTCGGCCGTGGCCATGCTGAACGCCCGCTTGTACCGGGATGCCCACGCCGCGGAAGCCCGCTACCGGGGTCTCTTCGAGGGCACGAAGGATGGCATCCTGGTCTTCGATCACGACGGTATCTGTGTTGATGTGAACCCGGCGCTGACCCAGATGACGCGCTTTTCCCGCCAGGAGATTGTGGGGCACCCCGTCTCACAGGTGGCCAGCGGCGGGCCCTGGGAAGACGGCAAGGTGGCCCAACTGCGCCGCGAGGGGCAGTGGCTGGGCGAATTCACCCTGCACCGCCGCGAGGGTGAGCCCATCGTCGTGGAAGCCCTCATTACCCAGGTGGCGCTCCCCGCCGGGCCGGCCTTTGCGGGCGTGCTGCGTGACGTGACGGAGCGGCGGCAGTTCGAGGAGATGCAGGAGGAGTTCCTGACCAGCCTGGCCCATGACCTGAAGAACCCCATGACCACGGTGCGTGGGCAGACGCAGCTCTGGCTGCGCCGGCTCAGCCGGGGCGCCGCCCTGGATGCCAAGGTCCTGGAAACCAGCCTGCACGGCGTGGAGGCCGCCTCCCTGCGCATGACGCACCTGCTGGATGAACTGGCGGACGTCATGCGCCTGCGCGCGGGGCATGAAATCGAGCTACAGCGCCATCACACGGACCTGGTGGACCTGGCGCGGCGCTCCATCACGGAGCTGGCGCGCACCACGGACCGGCACGAGATTCGGCTGCTGTCAGAACAGCCCAGGATCTTCGGAGAGTGGGACGCCGGGCGCGTGGAGCGGGTGGTGGTCAACCTGCTCGGCAACGCCATCAAGTACAGCCCCGCGGGCGGCGTGATCGACGTGCGTGTCGCGCGGACCTGCGATGACGCGGGCTGCATGGCCATCCTCAGCGTCACCGATCCCGGGGTCGGGATTCCCGCTGACGACCTGGAGCGCATCTTCGAACGCTTCCAGCGCGCCACCAACGTGCGCAGCATTGCCGGCACCGGTATTGGGCTCTCTGGCGTGCGCAGCATCGTCGAACTGCACGGCGGCACGATCTCCGTCGAGAGCGTTGAGGGCAAGGGGAGCACCTTCACCGTCTGCCTGCCGCTCACCGGGGATGTCTGGACAGAGTAAGCGCCGCCGCGCGCAGGCCCGGGCCACGGCTGATGGCCGCGATGCCCAGCGCGGCCAGGAGCAGGGCCGCCGCCACGAGGAACGTCGTCCGCATTCCCTGGGCTACTGCCTCCGGTGGCGCGGCCGCCAGGTCGCTGGCGCCCGCCGCGAGCGCGAAGATGGCGCCCAGCAGCGATGCGCCCGTGATGAGGCCGAGATTGCGCGAGAGATTGAGCGTGCCGGAGATGGCGCCGCGCTGATCTGGGGGCACGTCCTGCATGACGGCGGTGGTGTTGGCCGTCTGGAACAGCGCGTACCCCAGGGTGGTGACCACGATGCCCGCCAGGTAGCCCGGGATGCCAGCACTCACAGGGATCACGGCAAGGAGCACCGTGCCGCCCATCATGGCGGCCAGCCCCGGCATGACCAGGCGCGTCGTCCCCAGGTGATCGACCAGGCGGCCGGCTGGCAGGCCGCTGCCCGCCACCACCAACGGCCCCACCGACATGACCATGCCTACAGCCGCCGGAGCCAGTCCCAGCGCCTGGGAGAGGTAGAACGGCCCCACCACCAGCGTCGTCATCATGACCGTGGAGACGAGAGCGCTCAGCGCCAGGCCGCCGCGCAACACCGGATCATGCAACAGGTGCAGCGGCATGACCGGCGATGCGGCCCGGGCCTCGATCCCCAGGAAGAGCGCCAGACCGGCGATAGCCGCCGCCAGCAGGCCCACGTTGAGCGCGCCGAACTGCCCGCGCCCAATCGTCATGGCCAGCGCGTATGCGCCGAGGGTCAGGGCCAGCAGCAGCGTGCCCGGCAGGTCGAACTTCGGCCGCGTGGCGCCGGTGGCGCGGGCGGCGCCCGGCAGCCAGCGCGCGGTGAGCAGCAGCGCGGCCAGCGCCAGGGGCACGTTGCACATGAAGATCGCTCGCCAACTGAACCCCGCGATCAGGAACCCACCGAGCGACGGCCCGAGCGCGGTGCCGACTGCGGAGGCCGTGCCCAGCAGCCCGACCGCCCGGCCCGTCCTGTTTCGCGGCACGATCTCGCTGGCCAGGGCCAGTGACAGGGCCATCAGGACCGCCGCGCTGCTCCCCTGCAGCGCGCGGGCGGCAATCAGCAGCGGCAGCGATTGCGCCACCCCGCACAGCAGGGAGGCGACGGCAAAGAGCACCAGGCCCGCCAGCAGCAACCGCCGCCGGTCCAGGAGGTCGCCGAGCCGCCCCACGCTCACAATCAGCGTCGTCGAGGCCAGCAGATACGCCAGCACCACCCACTGCACGGCCTGGAAGGGCGCGCCGAACGCCTCCATCAGGGTTGGCAGGGCCACGTTGGCAACACTGGAGCCGAGCGAGGCCAGCACCATCGACAAAGAGAGGCCGGCCAGGGCAAACCCTATCCGTGGCGTGTCCCCTGTGCGGGGCATCATATTCATGTGCATACGTGGAAACCTTCTGACCGATGCATGCCATTCACCACGGGAGGGGTGGCCGCGCCACCCCTCCCCCGCACGTTCCGCAATCCCGCGTGGGCTACGCGCCAGCACTCCGCAGCGCACCTGCTGGCATAGCCGCCGCATCCTGCCCGGCCTGGCGCGCGAACCCCTCCGTGATCGGGGACGGCTTGAACCCCTTGACGATGAGGTACATCCCCAGGAACAGCTCCCACAGGAACTCCGGGACCGTGGCGATCACCTGCCACAGGGAGCCCGGCGCAAAGGCCCCGAACAGGACGCCCACCATCGCCAGGATCAGCAGCGGACCACCCACGAGCCCGATCAGGGCCAGGCCACGCGGCACCAGGCCCGAGCGGAACATCAGGTAACCCAGCAGAATGCCGTTCCCCAGACCGGCCAGGAAGCCGGGGCCAAGCAGGAAGCTGGCGTCGTGCAGCGCCACCAGGGCCTGCCCGATCGGGACGAGCACCTCCTCACCCGCGCCGCCCACGATCCCCTGCCGCAGCGCGAGCACGGAGAGCACGCTGAAGATGCCGACCATGATCACCGTCGATTCCACGATCCGCGCGGCGACGTAGCTGATGGCGATGGTCTCGTTCTGCCGCCTGACAAGCGGGTAGAGCACGACCGCGGTGCCGATATTGGCCACCACCACGACCAGCTCCAGGAGCGCCCCGAGCGAGATGCCCGCGTCTGGCCCGCTGCCGAGGATGAAGAGCGGGTCCTTCAGCAGCGGGGCGTAGAGCACCAGTTGCGCGGGGATGGAGCCGATAAACGTGAGCAGGAAGAGCCAGCCGGTCACCGTGGCAATCGTTCGCGTTGAGGTCACAGGGACTCCCTTTCGGTGGTTGCGAGGCACCCCGTGATGCCTCATTTCCTGAGATTCATCCTATGCCTCGGGGTTGTCTGCCGAATCAGCCGAAAGGTGCAGGTGGGGGTGCAGTTCGCAGGTGTAGTCTCCCCTCGCGCTCACTCCCGCGTGCCGGCCTGAGCGCAGGTGAAAGACCTCGTCTCCAACCCCCTTGCTCCGATGTGCCATCCCCCTCCAGGTGTCGTCCTGAGCGAAGTCGAAGGACCTCGTCTCCAGCCAACGCATTTCGAGGTTCTGTCCACCTTTCGCTGTCATCTCGAGCGCAGTCGAGAGATCTCGTTCCCCAGCCGCGCAGTTTCGAGATGACACCCATAGGGGGCGGCGGGAGGGGAAACCAGGTGGGCCGAGGTCCTTCGCCTGCGGTCAATGCGCTACTCCTCCACGCGCTGGACCGCGAGCAACGGCAGGGCCAGGTCACGGATGCGCGCGAGCACGCCGTGCAGGGCCGCCTGGTCCAGCAGCGGGCCGGTCAGGAGCGTGGTGCCGTCCTCCTGGTGCTGGATGCCCAGGCCCCCCAGCCAGTCAGACCAACATGCATCGAGATGCCCGCCCACGTGAATGCGATACGTTTCCGCCATGACTCAGCCCCCGGGTCGCCAGATCAGCCATCGTCCTGCCGCTACCCTACGGGCGCTGCCTGCCGGCCGCATCGGCCGAAAGGTGCAGGCAGGGATGCAGATTGCGGTGAAGCGCCGGGGTGCGGGTCGTTGCGGCTACAGCAGGTGCAGCGCCTTCGCCCTGGCGACCGCTTCCGTGCGGTGGCTGACCTCCAGCTTGCCGTAGGCATTGGCGACGTGACGCTTGACCGTGGGCAGGCTGATGAAGAGATGGTCGGCGATCTCCTGGTTCCGCAGGCCCGCCGCAATCAGGCGCAGCACTTCCGCCTCGCGCGCCGTGAGCGGTTCCACCAGCCCCGCCACCTGCTGCGTGGGTGGATCCCTGGGCGGCTCCGGCGCAAAGGCGCGCAGCACGCGCCGGGCAGACGCACTCGCGGGAGAGGTGTCTGCAAGCTGCCGCAGGAGGCCGCGCATGGCCTCCCCCTCGTCCACGAAGGTGCGCACGTAGTCAGCAGGCTCGGCCAGGGCCAGCGCGCGCTCCAGCGAGGTGCGCGCTGCCGGCAGATCGCCCCGCTGCTGCGCGGCGCGGGCGTGCACTACGAGGATGCCGACCACGCTGCCCCAGCGCTCGCCGGCCTCCGCCGCGCGCAGGAGCCGGCCCAGGAGCGCGAGCGCCTGCTCCAACGCCTCCTCACGTCCCTCCCGCGCGGCCTGCGCCAGCAGGA
>JALYWD010000320.1 GCA_030852885.1 Chloroflexota bacterium
GATCCAGAACGGAACCACGAGCGCCGCCGCGGACTAGACCCGGCACACAGGTAGGCGTGAGATTGACAGGCCGGGCCAGGTGGCCCGGCCTGTTGCATGCGGGGGCAACGTCTGCGTCGAAGCGTGCATATGGTAGGAGCGAGAGACCGACGAGATCCTTCGCCCGCGGGCTCAGGATGACAGAAGAGGGTAGGCGCGACCTCGTCAGGGTTGGTCGATAACGATCCCGCGCTCAGTCGCCCAGGCGTCAATGAGGCGGCGGGCGATGCTGAGTTTTTGCGGGACGGTGGGCAGGTTTGCGGCGCCATACCAATCTGCCTCGGCGAGTTCGCCGTCCTCCAGGGAGATGTCGCCGCCGGCATACTGCGCCCGGAAGCCGATCATGATGCCGTGCGGAAATGGCCAGGGTTGGCTCCCGAAGTAGGTGATGTCGCTGACATCCAGGTCTACCTCTTCGTGGATCTCGCGCTGGACTGCTTCCTCCAGCGATTCCCCAGGCTCCACGAAGCCCGCCACGATCCCGAAGCGTCCGGGGGCAAACTGGTGACCGCGCGCCAGCAGGATTTCGTCGCCACGCTCGATGAGCACGATGATGGCGGGTGTGAGGCGCGGGTAGGAGACGAGCCCGCACGCGGGGCAGCGGCGCGCCCGCTCACCGGGAACTGGCTCCGTGTGCGTGCCGCAGCGGCCACAGTGCTGGTGATCCCGGTCCCAGGCCACGATCTGCGCTGCCCGGCCAGCAAGCGCAAACACCTCGTCGGGAACCCGCCCGTAGAGTGAGCGGAGGCCAAGCAGGGCGAGGCCCTGAGGCGGTTCGAAATCGGCGGCGAGCTCGACCGACCAGAGGGGTTCGTCATCCAGATCGCCGAGAAACTGGTTCCGCAGGGTCAGGAGGTCCAGGCGGCGGAGATCATCCCAACTTGGGAAGCGGATATCGTCGTCCGACGCGAGGATCAGCAGATCGCCGCGCGCGAACGCCAGGCAGCGCCCGGCCGGGTCGCCGGCTGGGCCAGTTGTGGCCTGGGCATGCGGCTCAACCCCGGAAATGTATGTTGTGCGTTTGGCGGTACTCATGCCTGTGGTGTGGCTTCCGGTGCGGGCGTGCCCGCCGTGTTTGCGTCATAGGTGGCCGCAAAGGTCATGATGCCAGCGTCGGCCATCAGGGAAAGGTACAGCTTGCCGTCGCGGAAAACATGGGAGCGGACGTACCCCAGGTCTTCCACAAAGTCGTTCGAGAGGGAACCTGCCGGGCACATGGCGCGCGTCATGCCGCCGATGGAGAGTTCCAGTTGGCTTTCCAGGGCAGACCAGTCGCCCCTGGCCCAGTTGCAATCCGCCTGCACGGCGAGCTTTGCCTCAGGCAGGAACGAGAGGGTGTAGCGGGACGGGGTCTCCGGCGCAGTGACAGAGCCGTCGCCGCCCTCGAACTGCTCCCACTGCCAGATCACCCCCTCCAGGGCAGCCTGCATCGTCAGGTCACCGCCGCTGCCAGTCAAGAGCAACAGGCCATCGTCATCAAAGGAGAAGCTGCTGGCTCCGTTGAGCGCGGTCGTGAACGCCTGATCGTGCGATTCTGGCGGGCAGAGCGCCAGCGTGGATATTCCCGGATGCACGACGAGTTTGCCATCGACAAGCTCGTAGGAAGAGCGGCCGCGATTGCAGTCTGCCTGGATCAGCAGCGATCCATCTGGCAGGAACTGGGCGGTGTAGCGTGCGGGATCGGTAATCTCGGTCGTTGCGCCGTCCGGGTCGGTGATGGCGATCACCTGCCAGACAATCGGTGGGATCGTGTTGGTCGCTGGCACTGGAGTGGCCGTAGTCATGAGTGGCGTCAACGCGAGGAACGGCAGCAGCAGCGCGACAACGAGTGACATCACGGACCTCCCTGCCTCCCAGCCTCCCAGCCTCCCAGTCTCCCAGTCTCCCAGCGTGCTGGCCCTACGGGGTAACCACCACGGTGCCGAGCATGTTGGGATGGTAGACGCAGTAGTAAGGGTACGTCCCCGGCGTATCGAACTCCTGGGTGAAGGTCTGGCCGAAGACAATTGCGCCGGAATCGAGCGCTAAAACGGCGTCACCGATGCCAGTGGAGGTGTGCGGCGCGTTGTCCTGGTTCGTCCACGCCACGCTGGCGCCTGCGGGAACCGTAACCGTCTCCGGGATGTAGACGAAACCCTTGATCGGGACCGGGATTACCTCGCTCGTGGCGGTGGTTTCACCAGGCCGCGGGCTATCAGGCAGCGAGGGAGCATCGGGCGTGACGGCGAGTTGCAACAGCGCAGGGCTGGCATGATCGAGTGTTGTGGACGGGACGGTTGATAGAGAGACAGAAGAGGCATCGGTTTCCCGGGCCGCGTTGCCGACGACGGCCATCAGGCCAAAGGCGACGGCGCACGTCGCGACTGTCCGGAGGGTGTGAGACATAATCCAGACGACTCCGTTCCACAAGCGTTCACGCCACGTGTGGCGCATCTGACGCATTCACCTGAGGTTGCAGGCGCGAAAGA
>JALYWD010000180.1 GCA_030852885.1 Chloroflexota bacterium
GTGACCGGGAACCAGCTTGTGCCGCCATCGTCGGTGCGGAACGCCCCGGCAGCGGAGATGGCGGTAACGATGCGGTCAGGGTTGCCCGGGTCGAGCAGGATCGTATGGAGGCACATGCCGCCGGCGCCGGGCTGCCAGAGGTGGCCCTTTGCTTCACGCAGCCCTGACAGCTCCTGCCAGGTCATACCACCGTCCTGTGAGCGGAAGAGGGCCGCGTCTTCAACACCGGCGTAAACGGTGTCAGGATCGGTGTGAGACGGCTCCAGATGCCAGACGCGCTTGAACTCCCAGGGGTGCTGCGTGCCGTCGTACCACTGGTGCGTGCCGGGGTCTCCTTCATAGCCGAAGTTGTTCCCAACGACCTCCCAGGTCTTGCCGCCGTCATCCGACCGCTGCATGGTCTGGCCGAACCATCCCCCGGAGGGCGCGGCGAAGATGCGCCCCGGGTGCATCGGCGAACCCTTGAGGTGATAGACCTCCCAGCCCGCGAAGTGCGGTCCAGCGATCTCCCAGTCCTTGCGGCGCTCATCTGAGGTGAGGATAAACGCGCCCTTGCGCGTGCCAACCAGTACTCGGACCCCGCTCACGTGTGACTCCCTCCTGCTGAATGACGATTCGCGGGTGAGCACGTCGGGGCGGCTCGAACGGTAGTCGAACGACGCTTGCCAAAATCGACAAGCTGGCACAGATGTTCTGGCAACCTACTGGTTCTCTGCGTGCCGTGCGCTGCCGACTGCCTGATTGCGCTTTGCCAACTCGGCGTTCAGCATGCGGATGCCTTTCGGCCCGAACCCGTGCAGGGCCAGCAGTTCCTTCTCGCTTACATGGGGCAGTTCCTCCAGGCGGGAATAGCCGGCCGCTTCGAGCGCACGTTGCGCCGGGCGGCTGACAATCCCGGCAAACTCCGAATCGCCTCTGTCGTTCGTCACGCCGTTACGCTCCCGGTTGGGCCAGGAAATCTTCGATCATGTTCACGAGCCGTTCTGGCTGCTCACCGGCCACGCCAACGTGCGTTGTGGCGGGAAGGATGGCTAGCCGTGACTTGGGCAAGCCCGTCAAATCGGCCGGCACCCCGCCGCCGAACAACCGAAACATCTCCACGGCATGCTCCGGAGTCACGACATCGCCATCCCCGAAGATGAGGAATGTCGGCGCTTCGATGGCGCGGATATCGTCCTCCGGCCAACTGAACTCCTGCGCGTCGAGGTCCTTGAGCTTCTCGATCAGGACAGGCCAGTCCTCCGGATTAGGCGCCTCCGCCATGTACAGGGCTTCCATCGGTGTTCCGGCGAACACCTCCGGCGTAATCTGGCCGATGCCTGCCAGCACCTCCGGGTACATGCCGTCGTGCCGGAACGAACCTGAGGCCAGCACCTGGCGGCGAACTTTGCCAGGGTGCCGGAGAGCGAATTGCAGCCCGACACCAGCGCCCATGCTGTAGCCGACGATGTCCGCGGAGGCGATCCCCAGGTGGTCCATCAGCGCGGCGACGTCATCGGCCATCGATTCGTAACGCAATGGCCGGTCGATATCGGCGGTGTGGCCGTGCGCCTGCATGTCGATTGCGATGACGCGATGGTTCTGCGCGAGTTGCTCCAGGATTGGGCCCCACATCGACGACGATGCATACGCGCCATGGATGAGCACGAGCGGCTCACCCGCGCCGTGGATCTCGTAATACATCCGGAGCCCGTTGGCTGGCGCGTAGCCTGATTCCATATCCTGGTCCTCGTCAGTGATGGGAGATGCCTCCTGTGCACGCACGCGCAGAAGACGGATCGGGGCGAAGGAAATGGCGCCAGCCATCAGCCCCGACACGAGTGAACGGCGTCGCATCTGTTGCTTTTTCGTGGTCATGCCGTTTCCGCAGGCACATAAACGAGGTGCAGGACGCCGGTGCTGAACGTCTTGCTGTCAGCCAGCTTCAGCGGAATTGAGGGATTGCCGGGGTTGAAGAGTTGCTTCCTGCCTGAGCCTACGGCAATGGGATGCATCAGCAAATGCAGTTCATCCAGTAACCCGTTCTGAAGCAGCGATTCCACCAGCGTCCCGCTGCCGGTGATGTTGATGTTCTTTCCTGGTTGCGCCTTGAGGTCCTGCAATTGCCCCAGGGCATCGCCGGAGATGACGGTCGAGTTATTCCATACAGGGTTGGTGAGCGTGTTGGAAACCACGTACTTCTGGACGTTGTTGATGAAGCCCCCGAAATCCTCGTCGCCCTGCGCAGGCCAGAAAGAGGCGAACTCCTCGAACGTCTTCCGCCCAAGGAGCAT
>JALYWD010000210.1 GCA_030852885.1 Chloroflexota bacterium
CAGTTTTTCAGTTGTTACCAGGTACACGGCGCGTGCATGCGCCGGGAGATCTCAATGCCTACGGGAACGGTCAAGTGGTATGACCCCGACAAGGGGTTCGGATTTGTGGCGCGCGAAGATGGCGGGAACGACCTCTTCCTGCATCACTCGGTGGTCGGGCTGGAGAGCCTGGCTGAAGGGGACCGCATCGCCTTCACGATCGGCTACGGCCTGAAGGGCGAGCGCGCGGAAGATATCCGCGTCGTGGAGCGCAGTGGCAAGCCAGCCCGCGTGCGCGCACCGCGCGAGTTCGGCAACGGGTACGGGGCTGCAAACAGCTACGGCGCCCCACGCGAAAGCCATGGTCGCCGCGCTACACAAGACCCCAGCACACTTCCCCAGCTCGTAGGCACGGTGCGCCGCTTCGATGCCGAGCGAGGCTTCGGGTTCATCAGCGCAGCCGGAGCCGCCGAGGACGTCTTCTTCCACAGCTCCGTCGTTGCGGGCGGCGAGGTGCGGCAGGGCGACACGGTGGAGTTTCGCCTTGGGCAGGGGCAGAAGGGCCCGCGCGCGCTCGATGTGCGCGTGAGCACGCGCAGCGCCTGACCTCGGCAGCGGAGGGGGCGCATGCGCCCCGGCGGCCGGTGGGGCCGGCGCCCTACTCCTCCAGCCGCCGGATGGTCATCGTTTCGCTGGAACCGCCGTGGCGCCAGATTTCCTGGCACGCGGCGGCCAGCGGCTTGAGGCCCTCGGTGATGGTGGCGAAGAGGTTGCCGGGCATATGCCCTTCCGGGCCGTGCAGGTAGTTGTTACGCCCGTAGAAGAGCGCCAGGTCCACGAGGCCGGTGGCGTTGGCCTGCTCGCGCACCTCGGCGGGCACCGGGGCGCCGGGCGGGATGAAGAAGTAGAGCAGGTCTCCGGGGATCGGGAAGACGGTGCCGTTCTCGCGCCCCGGCTCTTCGGCCGCGAAGGGCGGGGTGAGGATGAAGATCTCGTTGTTGGCGAACTTGGCGTGCCAGATGGGGCCAGATTGCGGCAGCCCCTGCCAGACCGCCTCGCACGTCCTGGGCGCTTCCTCGTCCAGCAGTTCCGCCACCGCGCGGATACCCCGTGGCTCCAGCAGAATCTCGATCCGCCGTGTCACTGATTCCCTCCCCTGATTGACTCGGCCCAATGGCGGCAGCTTATCCTGAATGGACCGGCTCTCGCTCGCGGTTGCGATCCAGGGTGGTATCGGCGTAGGAGGCAGGGTCGTCCAGCGCTTCGAGGTGCGTGAACACTGTCACCCCTGGCAACGCTTCGATGATTTCCTCCTCGATCTCCTCCAGTAGCCGGTGCCCTTCGTGGACAGACCACCAGCCGGGCACCAGGATATGGAAGGAGACGAAGCGCCGGGAGCCTGCCTCGCGCGTGCGCAGGGCGTGGGTGTGAATATCGTCCAGCTCCTGGTACCGCTCCAGGATGGTGTTGATCGTCGCCAGGTCCTCCGCCGGTAGCGCCGTATCGAGCAACCCCAGGAAGGAGCGACGCAGCAACGTGACGCCGGTCCAGACGATATTGGCTGCGACCACCAGGGCGATGAGCGGGTCGAGCCGCTCCCAGCCGGTGACGGTCACGCCGATAACAGCGATTACCACGCCGGCTGAGGTCCAGACATCAGTTATCAGGTGGCGGGCGTCCGCCTCCAGCGTGAACGAGCGGTGTTCCTTGCCGGCGCGCAGGAGCTGGCGCGCCACGAGCAGGTTGACGAGCGAGGCCACAACCGAGACCCCGACACCGATACCCACCTGCGCGATGGGTTGCGGGTCCATGAGGCGCGGCAGCGCCGTCAGCACAATGGCCCCGGCAGCCACCAGCACCAGCGCCCCTTCCAGGGTGCTGCTGAAGTACTCGACCTTGTCGTGCCCGTAGGCGTGCTCTTCGTCGGGCCCCTTGGCTACCAATGTCAGCGCCACCAGCGCCGCAATGGCGGCGACGAGGTTGACGATCGACTCCAGGGCATCCGAGAGGAGACCCACGGAGCCGGTGACGAAGTACGCCACCGCCTTGAGGCAGATGGTGAGGATGGCCGCCGCAATGGAGAGCCAGGCAAATCGGGTGAGGTGGGCGCGCTCCGTCGTCATGTAGCGAAAGATAGCCAATAGATTTCCCTGCAAGCTTGACGCAGGCTAAACCCAATGGGTGGAGAGCGAGGGTCTTGTCGCTACGGGCAAGAAGCAGATCTTGCCTGCGGTGAACTTTTCCGTATATGGCTTATCAATCTCCGGCGAATTCGCTTCCGGGACTCATGAGAAAGTCTGGATCTGCCATGGTGCGTGCGTGAGCACCTCGTGGCCGGTGGCGGTGACGGCGATGTTCTGCTCGGTCTGGTAGATGCCGTGGTCGTAGATGAGGGCGGGCTCGACGGTGATGACCATGCCCGGCGCCAGGATGGTGAGATCGGTCAGGGAGACATCGGGCGGCTCGGTGCTCTGCAGGCCGAGGCCGTGCCCGATGCGGCCGGAATCACGCGGGGCGAAGCCCGCCGCGCTCAGCGAGGCGTTGACCGCGTCCATCACGGCCGCTACCGGGGAGCCTGGCTGGATGGCGGCGATGCCCGCCTGGGTGGCCTCGTGCACGATGGCCTGTAGGCGCTCCTGCTCCGCGGTCGGACCGCCGAGGACGGCGGTGCGGTTGTAATCAGCGCGGTAGCCGTCCATCACGGCGGAGACATCCAGCCAGACCATCTCGCCCGGCTCCAGGCGGCGCGGGCGGGGGACGCCGAAGGTGCGGTGATAGTGCCCTGTGCCGGAGGTCATCATGATCCAGTCGATGCGGTCCGCGCCGCCCTCCAGCAGCAGCACGCCGAGGCGGCGCGCCATGTCCCGCTCGGTCATGGCCGGTGACACCTCATGGAAGAACTGGGCCAGGGCGGCATCGGTGATGCGGGCCGCCTCACGCAGCGCGGCCACCTCGGCCGGGGACTTGCGCATGCGCAGGGACCAGATCGCCGGGGCAGCGTCCACGAACGCAGCTTCCGGCAGGGCCTCCTGCAGCCGCTGGTAATCGAGCGGGCTGATACCCAGCCGCTGCTCGTAGCC
>JALYWD010000222.1 GCA_030852885.1 Chloroflexota bacterium
GGTCAACCCCGCGCTCACCCTGAAGGGGGCCACTCATGGACGGTCCACGGTTCGACGGCTGGACGCGCCGCCGGTTTCATCTGGCAGCCGGAACCGCCATCGCTTCCATCCTCGGGTTGGCGGCCCACGACGAGAGCGACGCCGATCGCCGGAGCCACGCGCGGAAACCGTCGTGCCGCAAGCTGAAAGCCCGCTGCAAGACCAAGGGCACAAAGTACCGCTGCTGCGACAAGATCAATCGCTTGTCCTGTGATCGCGTCGGCGCGTCCGGTTTTCGCTGCTGTCGGGACTATCAGCAGGTTTGCTCAGGCCCCGGCGAGTGCTGTCGCAACCTGGCGTGCGGAACAGTGCCCGCGTTGTCAGGTTCGCGCTGTTGCGGAGGATTCGGGACCACCTGCCGGACAGCGAACGACTGCTGCGGCGCGGTCGATTGCATCGCGGGCATCTGCAACCTCCCCATCACCTGCGTGGCAAACGGGCTGAATTGCCCGGGTGGCTGCGACCTGGCTGGGTCATGCGCTGGCTGTTGCGGCGGCTATTGCGGTGGCGACGGAGCATGTGCTCCGAATGCGTGACCCGGCCGAACGTTGCGGCGATCTGAGAGGATGACGCTGGCGCAGCCCCATGGGCGATGGCAGTGGCTGTTCCTAGATGAGGCCAGCCTCATAGGCGGCGCTCACGGCGGCCGTGCGGCTGGAGGCATGCAACTTGGCCCGGATCGACACCACGTATTTCGATGCCGTGCGGCGGGTGATGGCGAGCGACGCGGCAATTTCCTTGTCCGCCCAGCCCATGGCCAGCAGGCCCAGGACGTCTCGCTCGCGGGCGGTCAAGCCGAACTCCTGCATCCGGCGCAGCCGCTCCTGGTGCTCGTCGACTGTTGGTGGCAGGCTCAGCGCCAGGGGACCGGTCAGGAGCTGCGATGGCGAGAGTGCGCCGCCCACGTTCCAGGCGGCCTCGAACGCGCCATCGCCCAGGGCGGCTCGCGTCAGCGCGATGGCCTCGGTGACGAACTCGATCTCGAGCGGAAAGAGCTCATCGCCGATCTCGCGCCGGATGGCCGCCGCCGCGCCCAGCAGGTGCGCGGCCGGCCGGGGGAGGTCGCTGATCGCCAGCAGGTGCGCAATGCGGTCGAGAATGCGCGAGCCGAACTTGCGGTCTCCCAGCTCTTCGGTGAGCACCAGGCTTTCTCGATACCGGTCCCACGCGCCAGCTACGTCGCCCCGGCGCTGCACGCAATCGGCGAGGTTGTAGAGGTTGATCGCCGCTCCATAGTGGTCGCCGATCAGCCTGGACTGGTCGAGGGCTTCTTCCGTCAAGGCCTCCCCACGCTCCCAGTCTCCGGCGGACATGAACGCGCCGCCCAGATTGCTGAGCAGGATGGCGAGAAACATCTGGTCGCCAGTCGCACGCGCCAGCGGCAGGGCCTCCTGGAAATGGGAAAGCGCACGCTGGTAGTCGTCCTGCCGGTGGGCCACCAGGCCAAGATCGGTCAGGCAGCGGGCAATGCCATCCTGGTCCTGGATCGCACGCAGCCGGTCGAGGGCCTCACCGAAGTGCTCAAGGGCGCGGTCAAATTCGCTCCGGTTGCTGGCAACAATGCCCAACGAGCGCAGGGCACGAGCTGCACGGCGTTCGTCGCCAATCTGGCGGCCCAGCGTGAGGCTCTCTTCCAGAAGGCGATTGGCCTGGCCAAAGTCGCCCTGCTCATCGGCAAGGGTTCCAGCTCCACCCAGCGCGGCAGCGCGAATGGCGGGCGAGACGTTTGGCCCAGCGGCCAGGGCTTGCGTGAGCCAGCCGCGTCCCTCGGTCCAGTGGCCGCGTTGCGACCAGAACCGCCAGAGCCCGGCGGCGAGCCGCAACGCCGTCTCCGGGTCGTTGGTCATTGCCCAGGTCAGCGCGGCGCGCAGGTTGTCGTGGTCGGCCTGCACGTCGTCGAGCCATGGCTGTGGTACTGCCTGCCAGGGATCCGCGCGCTCCACCAGGTTTACATAGTGTAGCGCGTGGCGGCGGCGTGTTTCCGGCTCTTCGCCCGCCGCGGCCAGCCGCTCCAGCGCGTATTCGCGGACCGTCTCCAGCATCCCGAAGCGACGCTCACCATCGGCTTGCTGCGAGATCTGCAACAGGCTCTCATCGACAAGCGTGCTGACCAGATCGAGGGTGGTGGACAGTGCGTGCTCGTTGCCACACGGCTCGGAGCATGCAGCGCCGACGGCGTCCACTGCTGCGAGCGTAAAGCCGCCAGCGAAGACCGCCAACCGGCGGAGCAGTGCCTGGGCGGGCGGCGCGAGTAAATCGTCGCTCCAGGAGATCGCCTGCCGCATCGTCTGCAGCCGGGCCGGGACATCGCCGGGCCCGCCAGTCAGCACCTGCAAACGGTGCGACAACCGCGACAACAAGGCTGCCGGTGAGAGGAGCCGCGTGCGTGTCGCGGCCAGCTCGATGGCCAGCGGCAAGCCATCCAGGCGCTGGCAGATCTCGCCGATCTGGTGGGCATTGGCGGCGGTCAGTGCGAAACCGGGCGCGGCGGCCTGCGCCCGCGCGACGAAGAGCTGGATCGCCGGAACGCGCGCAAGCTCCTCCAGGGTTGCCTGCCGCGACGCCGCAACTGCCAGGGGATGTACGGGGAACTCGTACTCACCAGAGAGTCCCAGGCGCCGGCGGCTGGTCGCCATGACCTGCAATCCAGGACAGGCCCGCAGGAGCTCGGTCACGAGCGGAGCCGCCGCCAGCAGTTGCTCGAAGTTATCAAGGACCAGCAGGAAGCGCCGATCCTGCAGGTGTGCGACGAGCGCATCCGCGGGCGTCAGCGCGCTGTCCTGGATGGCCAGGCGATCCACAATCGCGGGAAGCACGAGCGCTGCATCCTGTATCGCAGCGAGCGGGATAAAGGCGACGCTGCCTGCCCAGGCCTCGTTTGCGGCGGCCAGGGCCAGGGCGACGCGCGTCTTGCCAACGCCACCCGGCCCAGTCAGGGTGACGAGGCGGGCGTCGTCGCGCGCGAGGAGGCAGCGGAGCGCGGCGAGTTCCGCATCCCGGCCGATCAACGCATTCAGCGGAGTGGGCACTGAGCCCAGCGGGAGGGCACGGTCCTCGTCGTTGCTGCCAGCCGGCGGCTCGGGAACGTCGAATGCCTCGATGAACGGCGATTCGGACACAGGCTTGCCAGGCAACGTACGGTGAGGGGTCTGCGCAGGCTCCATGGTACACCCGCCGGCGGCGATGCCTGGAACCAGGTGCTGCGGGCGGCATCGATGCCACCCACCAGCGGCGGCCCCGCCATACCCCCATACCCGCATCGCAGCGAGTCGTCCTGGCTCCGGGATGAAAACTCGCGTTCCTGGCCTCGGACGCAACCTGCTCCTGCCGCGCCCACTCCTCACCATGCGCCGGGTGGGCGCTCACACCCACCCGTCCAGCAGCGCCCTAGCCGGCCGGCCCTACGCCCAAGGCCATGCCATCCAGGACGTTCCAGGCCCACATGAAGTCGGCCCAGGGAAAGAATTTATACGCGCCGTTGGCGGGGTCGGAGACGTAGACTCCGGCGTCATCGAAGCCGCGCGCCACGACCACGTGCATCCCGGGCACCAGGAGGTAGCGCGTGTCGTACATGTACTCATTGAAACTGACGTCGCCGAAGAGCCCCAGCCAGACCAGGACAGGCATGCCGTCCGAGAGGAGCGCTTTGAGCCGCGTGGTGTCCCCCGCGCCGTAGAAGGGCTGCGTCCAGTACCCGAACGAGGCCAGCGGCCCGACGAGCGGGGCAGCGTACACCCCGTAGTCATCGGTGCCGCCCCACGTGCCGTTGATATTGCCCCGATAGCCCCAGTGCGGGTTGGGCGAGAGGGGGACGATCTCGTCAAAGGCCCACTCCGAACGCCAGTCGCCAAAGTGCGCCATGGCGATCACCGCCGAGGCGTATTCACAACTGAGTGGCCGCTGCTGGACGTAGGTCGGGACCGGGAGGTAGGCATAGCCCGGTCCCACGTCGGGCGCGGCGCGGGTCGTCATCACCTGGCTGGCCGCCAACGGGGCTGCC
>JALYWD010000238.1 GCA_030852885.1 Chloroflexota bacterium
TTCCTTGAAATCCACAGATCACCTGAGAGTTTCTTCAAGATGCATTGCTCCCCTCCAGTGGAAGAGTCTCCTGAGCATTTTCCCGGAGACAAACCGGCCCCGGTACGAGCGTGCTCGTACCGGGGCCGGTTCGTCTCCGGGAAAATGCTCAGGAGACCCTTCCACTGGAGGGGAGCAATGCATCTTGAAGAAACTCTCAGGTGATCTGTGGATTTCAAGGAACGAGATTCTTCGCCTGCGGGCTCAGAATGACAGGCGAAAGGGTTCGTCTACCCAACGACCTCCCGGAGGCGAAGCGGTAGATTGCGAGCCGCGCGCGATGGGCAGGTACTGGCGTGGCCGGGTCGCGTGAAGGTTGCCCGCGCCGCCGCGCTAGTCCTCATCGCTCTCCGACGTGGTGGCGCCCGGAGTTGGTGATTGGCTCCCCACGGCGTAGGTCACGAGGCGCGTGCCCTCCAGCATGCGCAGTTGCTCCAGCAGCCATGCTGCCCGCGCGTCCTCTACCGGTCCCAGCGCAATCTCCACGCGGTCCTCCTTCCCACCGCTGGCGGGACGGACCCGCAAACTCTCGATACTGACCCCGGCCTGGCTGGCGGCCGCTTCGATGCCGGCCAGGCTGCCCGCGCCACGCTGGACCCGCAGTTCCAGCCGATGCTCGCGATGATGGGAAAAGACCCGCTGTTCGATCGGCCGCAACACCATCTGCAGCGCGAGCAGCAGCGTCGTGGTCACCCCGGCGGCCGCAAACAGCCCCCCACCGCAGGCCAGCCCCAGGCCGGCAACAGCCCAGACGCTCGCGGCGGTGGTGAGCCCACGCACCACGCTCTTGCGAAAGATGATGACGCCAGCGCCCAGAAAGCCAATGCCGCTCACGACCTGCGCGGCGATCCGGCTGACATCCACCTCCACCCGCTGATCGGGACCCAGGACATCGCTGAAGCCGTAGACGGATACCAGCATGATCAACGCCGCGCCCAGCGACACGATGGCGTGGGTGCGGATGCCCGCCGCACGCTCCAGGCGCTCGCGCTCGAGGCCGACCAGGGCGCCCAGCAAGGTGGCCAGGCCCAGGCGCAGGACGGTATCGGACAGCGAGAGCACGGGAACGCCGGTCATCAGGGAACCTTTCAGCGAGCGCGCCGCATCATGCTTTGCTCACACCGTACTCCAATAGGCCTCCAGCGCGGTCTCGTGACGATTCCAGAGGTGTCGCCAACTCCCGGTGTTGTCCCGAGCAACGCCGCAGGACCTCATTCGCCGGCTTGCCCATTGTGCGACCACGCTGCTGTGTCATCCAGAGCCCACAGGCGAGGGATATCTTCGGCCAGGCAACAATGGTGCGTCGTCCATAGGTGCGCAACGGGCGCCGTGGGCAACGAGGAACCTTCAGCGGCGGGGCTCGTCGATGAAGATCTGCCAGGGCGCGATGCGCTCCAGGGTGAGAATCTGGTGGGTATACCAGGGGTCGGCGCCCAGCATGGCGCGCACCGCAGCCTCATCCTCCGCCTGGACCACCAGCAGGGCGCCCATTGCGGGGCCGATGGAACGAGATTCATCACGAGCCAAGCGAGCCGGGGGAAATCGGCCCAACGTGCGATGCATCGCCCACGTATCGGCGCAAGGGTCCGCTGCAGGCTACCCGCGGGAGACCCGGAAGGTGCGGAGCAAGGAGTGATGACCAATGACGAGGCCATCCGGCCGGAGCGCACCACCCAGATGGGATAATCTCTTTCCTGCCATGACATCCTGACCGGAGCACAGGGGGAGGCACGAACTGGTCGCGGCCCCCTGCCAATCGCCTGGTCGATCTGGCGTGGACCTGGTCTCACGCCTGCAAGAGGAGACAGCCCGTGCCGATCACACCCGGCAAATGGATCGCGGCATCGAGTGCCTACCGCCCGGACCGGTACTACCGCTACGCCGAGCTGACGGAGCTGCTGCACCGGTGGGCAGCGGACTACCCGTCCCTGCTGTCCATCGAGAGCATGGGAGCCTCGCTGCAGGGCCGGGAGATCTGGGTGCTGGCCCTGACCAACCGCGAGGCCGGACCACCCGAGGAGAAGCCGGCCTACTTTGTCGACGCCAACATCCATGCCGACGAGGTCACCGGTGTCGCGACGGTCCTCTGGCTCATCAACCATGTGCTGACCGGGGCAGGAGCCAACCCGGAGATCGACCGGCTGCTGGCAACCACGACGCTCTACCTGGCGCCGGCCGTCAATGTCGATGGCCTGGATCTGGGCATGCTGGAATCGGAGCCCTTTATCCGGTCCTCGCTGCGCCCGTTCCCTCACGCCGAGCAGCAAGCCGGGCTGGTGGAGCGCGACGTGGATGGCGACGGCACCCTGCTGACGATGCGCTGCAAGGACGCGGCCGGGCCGTGGAAGGTCTCCGCGCACGATCCGCGCATCATGGCGCGGCGTGGGCCAGACGAGATGGACGGCGACTTCTACTTCCTGCTGCCCGAGGGCGATATCCCCAACTGGGATGGCGGCGCTATCCCCATCGCCCCGGCGCTGCTCGGCCTCGATGCCAACCGCAACTTCCCGGCGGATTGGGCTCCGCACTGGGTCCAGGAGGGCGCGGGCGCGTACCCCCTCTCGGAACCGGAGACGCGGGCACTCGCGGAGTTCCTCCTCGCGCACCCCAATATCCACGGCTCGCAGCACTTCCACACCTTCTCGGGCTGCATCCTGCGCCCGCCGACCGGGTATCCCTCCGCGGACCTGCCGGCGCTCGACCGCGCGATCTACAAGGCCATTGGGAAGATGGGCGAGGACGAAACCGGCTATCCCTGCATCGGTATCTACGATGCATTCGCCTACGACCCGAAGAAGCCGATGCGAGGTGGGCTGCTCGACTGGGTGTACGAGCAGCTCGGCATGCTCCCGTTCTCGACCGAGCTCTGGTCCCTGACCGCCAGGGCGGGCATCGAGGTCACGGATTTCATCGACTTCTTCCGCAACCGCTCTGACCAGGTTGATGCCGCGATGTTGCACGTGCTGGATGCGGAGCTGGGCGGCGAGGGCTTCCGGGAGTGGACCCCGTTCGATCATCCCCAACTGGGGCCGGTGGAGATCGGTGGCTGGAACCGCACCTTCACGTGGACGAACCCGCCCGGGCCCTTCCTGGAGGAGGTGACTGCGCCGAACGCCCGGTTCGTCCTGCGCGCCGCCCAGACCGGGCCGCACCTGGAGCTGCGCGACGCCACGGCGGAGGCGCTTGGCGACGGGCTTTACAAGGTCTCGGCGGGGGTCCACAACGTTGGCTTCCTGCCGACCTACGTGTCGGAGACCGCGCGCAAGGCCGGGGTGACGAAGCCGGTGCGCGCCACCATCACCCTGGGCGAGGGCGGGTCGCTCGTATCCGGCCAGGCCGGCCTGGACCTCGGGCACCTGGAGGGACGGGCCAACCTGCATGGAGCGCTGCTCTGGAACGATACGTACCCGGCGCTGAACCGGGCGCGGGCGGCATGGGTGGTGCGCCAGGAGGCAGGCACGACCGTGACGATTGCGGCTGGCACGCCCAAGGCGGGTGTTGTTCGGTGTGAGCTTCGCCTGGACTGAGGTCATGGCGCGAGCGTTGATGGCCACACCGGTGGTTGCGGTGAATGAACCGCGCATCTGACGGCAAGGCATGGAGGGAATGATGCAGATCACCAGGAGCACGCGTGCAACCAGTTCTGGTTCGCCGGAGTGGTTCACCGGCGATGTCTACATCGACACCATCGCTGCGCCAACACCCCCGGCGCGGGCAGCGGCGGCGCTGGTCCACTTCACCCCGGCGGCGCGCACCGCCTGGCACACCCACCCGCTGGGACAGACGATCTACGTCACCGAAGGGATCGGCCTCTGCCAGCGTGAGGGCGGCCCCATCGAGGAGATCCGGCCCGGCGACCGCGTCTTCTTCGAGGCGGGCGAGAACCACTGGCACGGGGCTGCCCCGGACCGCTTCATGGTCCACATCGCGATCCAGGAGGCAGAC
>JALYWD010000250.1 GCA_030852885.1 Chloroflexota bacterium
ATCGACTTGAAGAACCCCATCAGCAGCCAGGTGCAGAAGGGGATGGTGAAGCTGGGGTAGACCAGCACCATCGCCCACCAGGTGTTGCGCAGGCCCAGGTCCGCCACCACCCGCGAGAGCGGAATGAAGAGCAGGGTCGGCGGCACCAGGTAGACGAGGAAGATGACCATCCCCAGTCCCTCGCCCCAGCGCCCGGCCAACCGCGTCAGGCTGTAGGCCGCCGGCACCGCGCCGATCAGGGTGATGATCACCACCAGGATGGAGACAATGAGCGTGTTGCGCACGAAGGTCAGGTACTGGGTGTTGTCGAAGAGATAGGTGATGTTGTCCAGCGTCGGCGGGTCATTGAAGAGGAAGGGGTTGTTGTTCGGGTTGTAGAGATCGGTGTTCTGCTTGAAGACGGTGAGGATCATCCAGGCGAAGGGCAGCGCCGCGAAGAGCGCGAAGAAAAGCGCCGTCGCGTAGAGCACGCCTCTGCCAGCCACATGCCGCCAGCGGTTCATCCGGAGGTCTCCGTGCGCCGCGCCAGGCGCAGCATCAGGGCGGCCACGCCCACCAGCACCGGGAAGAGGAAGAGGGCGATGGCCGCGCCCTGCGCCAGGTTGCCGCCGTCCACGCCCTTGTAGAAGGCCCAGCTTGCCAGCACCTGCGTCGAATCGGTGGGGCCGCCCCGGGTCAGAAGATAGACCACGGTCATGTCGGTGAAGGTGAAGACGATGCCGTAGAGCACGGCCACCGCCATGATCGGCATCAGCAGCGGAAAGCGGATGTAGAAGAGCTGGCGGAAGAACCCGGCCCCATCTACGTTCGCCGCGTCGGTCAGGTCCTGCGGGATGGAGGTCAGCCCCGCCAGCAGGATCACGGTGGCCAGCGGCAGGGTGCGCCAGATGTGCACCAGCAGCACGGAGAACTGGGCGCGGTCCGGGTAGGCCAGCCAGAGCGCGTTCGTGCCGAACCAGTCTGGCCCGAGCGGGCTGCCAACACCGAGCAGGCCCACCTGGCGCAGGATGAAGTCGATTGGGCTGTAGACGTTATCGAGCGTCCAGAGCCAGCCCAGGACCCCGAGTGCGATGGGCGTCGTCCACGGCAGGAGCACCAGGAAGCGCACCAGGCGCTTGCCGTGGAAGTTCGAGACCAGGACGATGGCCAGGATATTCGCCAGCACCAGCACGACGATCTGCGAGACGATGGTGAAGAGGAAGGTGTTGCGCAGCGCCGTGCGGAAGGTGGTGTTCGCCAGCGCATCCTGGAAGTTCTTGAGCCCCACGAAATCGATACTCTGGTCGCCAACGGTGACATCGCTCAGGCTGTAGAGGATGGCCAGCACCAGCGGCACACCGACCAGCGCCACGATGTAGATCACGGCGGGAAAGAGCATGACCTTGGCCAGAAACGACTCGTTGTCCAGCCAGTAGCGGCCGGTTGCCTCTGTCTCCGGCGGAACTGGGACCAGGTCCGGCGCCAGCGCCTCGGTGGCGGTGGCGGCGCTCACACCAGCATCCCGGCGGGTATGCGCAGCCCGGTCGTTGCATCGAAGCGCTTCAGGTCACGGCGGGGTACGGCAAACGCCTGCGTCACGCCGACTTCCACCGGCAGCGCGGAGGTGGCCGGGAAGCGCGCCACCGCTTTCGCAGCGCCCACTTCGCCGTAATAGAGCCGCTCCGCGCCGAGGTACTCCATGCGGTGTACGTGGAAGTCAAAGGGCGCCAGGTCATCATGCAGATGGCCATCCGCCGGCCACGGGATGAAGTGCTCCGGCCGGAAGCCGAGCAACTCCCGCCCGTCGTCCGTGGGCACGAGATTCATCGGCGGGGAGCCAAGGAAGGTGGCGACGAAGGTATCCGCCGGGTCATCGTAGATCTCGGTGGGGGTGCCCAGTTGCCGCAGGCGGCCCTGGTCGAGGACGGCGATGCGGTCGCCCATGCCCATTGCCTCGACCTGGTCGTGGGTGACATAAATGGTGGTGGTACCCACGCGCCGCTGGAACCCCTGCAACTCATCGCGCGCGGAGGCGCGCCGCTGCGCATCGAGGTTGGAGAGGGGCTCATCCAGCAGGAAGACAGCGGGCTCGCGCACCAGGGCGCGCGCCAGCGCCACGCGCTGCCGCTGCCCGCCGGAGAGCTGGCGCGGCTTGCGCTCCAGCAGGGTGTCGATGCCCAGGATGCCCGCGGCCCAGGCGATGCGCTGCTCCTGTTCCGCCTTCGACATTTTGGCGGCCTGCAGGGGGAAGGCGATGTTGTTGCGCACGGTCATGTGCGGATAGAGCGCGTAGCTCTGGAAGACCATGGCGATCTGCCGGGCGCGGGGTGGCAGCTCGGTGACGTTGCGCCCACCGATCAGGATCTGGCCCCCGGTCGGCTTCTCCAGGCCGCCGATCATGCGGAGCAGGGTGGTCTTGCCGCAGCCCGAAGGCCCCAGCAAGACCAGGAACTCCCCATCGGTTGAGGCGAGGCTGATGCCATCGACCGCCGCCACGCCATCGAAGCGCTTGGCGAGGTCGCGCACCTCCACAACTGCCATCAGGCGTTGCCTTCTCCGGGCCTAGGCGCCGCCGCCGATGAGCCCCTCGGCGCGCCAGTGCTCGAAGATCGCGTTGATCTCCTGCTCTGCCTCCGCCACCGATTCCTCCGGCGTCTGCTGCCCCTGGGCCGCCCGCGCCATCATGTTCGGCAGGATGGGTAGGGCGAAGATTTCGCCCATGGCGGCGTTGGCCGGGCCGGGGTGCCCGAGGTTCGTGGTCCAGTCGTTCGCCGTCGCCAGGACGTTCAGCTTGTCCGCCGGCTCGGAGCCGTACGGATCGTCGTCCAGCCAGCTTTCCAGGTCAGGCACCGTTTCGGGCCAGGCCGGGAAGTTGTAGAGCTCGCTCTGCTCCGACGCCTGCGCGTAGTTGTTGACCAGGTGGAGCAGGAACTCCCGGGCGGTATCCGGGTTCTTCGCATAGTTCGGGATCATGGAGATGAAGACGGCGTGGCCGTGCGCCAGCGCGGCCTCTTCGCCAGCGGGGCCCACCAGTGGCGTGCGGAAGAAGATATCCGCACCGACTTCCGGCTGGTCCTTCTGCGCGGTGCGGTAGGCGGAGATGGAGTTCAGGATGTAGGAGGCGCGGCCCGCGACCAGGAGCTGGTTGTTGCTGGCCGCGTTCCAGCCAAACACTTCCGGCGTCATGGTTTGCTTGAAGAGATCGGCCATGTAGGTAACCGCGGCCACCGTCTCCGGCGAGTTGATGGAGACATTCTCGTCGGCATCCTGCACGGCGGCGCCGTACGCCCAGAGCAGGGTCTGCGCGGCCATGCGGGAGTCGATCTCGTTCGACATCCCCAGGCCCATCTGCACGCCCTGGTCCGCCTTGATGCGCGCGCCGCCCGCCAGCAGGTCATCCCACGACGCCGGGCCATCCGCCATCTCGACGCCCTCCCAGAGGGAGCGGCGGTAGTTGCCGGGGTCGGGCGCGAAGCCATGACAGAAGCCGTAGTACACGTTCGTGGTCGGGTTGTAGGAGTTGCGCTTGGCCATCGGCAGTTGCTCGCCGTGGCGGGCGGAGGCTTCCTCGACCAGGTCGGTGAGATCGAGCACGCTCTTCTCGTACTGCGCCAGCGAGGCGATGTGCTCGACGATGTCGTGCCCCTGGCCGGCCGCGATCTCGGCGGCGATGGCGGCGGGGATATCGGCGGTGTTGACATGGTCCACCTGGGTGGTGACGCCGTTCGCTTCACCCCACTCCGCCACGAACTGATCGAACCACTCATCGTGCCGAGGCACGAAGTGGCTCCAGAGCAGCAGGCTGAGGTTGGTGCCGGAGATATCCTGCGTGGTCGGCGTTTGGCGCAGGGTGGCCGCACCCGCGCCGGTGCGGAAGAAGGGGGTTGAGGCGGCCAGGGTCAGGCTGGCGGCTGCGCCCGCGCCCTGGAGCAAACGACGACGACTCAGTCCACGGGAATCGGCAGCGCGACGACCAGGAAGGTGCAGCACGGGTTGGCTCCTTTGCTGTGGCCACACGTCACGGTGTGTTCGGGCTCCTCTGCCCGGGAGCAAGGATCGAAACATCTTTCGTGATTGGTGTCAAGCCCGCACGCTGCACACATGCGGTTGCGGCGGAAGCGACACCGGCTCCCCGGGCGTGTTTACTCGTTGCGAGGGCGGTTGCGCGCCCGGGCCAGGCGTTCGGCGGAGTTATCCGGTGGCTCAGCCGTGATTTCCAGCAGATCCACCCACTTCACGCTCGTGTAGTAGCGCGTCTCGGGGATCACCAGCCGCCAGGGGCCGCCGCGCTCCAGTGGTAGCTCCTCTCCGCCAAGCTGGTCACAGAGGAGCGCCTGGGCGGCCACATCGAGCGCTATCGGCGTCGCGTAGGGCCCCGCGCACACGCGCACGAAGCGCGCCTCTGGCAACGGCGAGGCCAGGGCGAGCAGATCGGCGATCTCGAAGCCACTCCAGTCCGTGTCCGGGATGTCGCCGCGCTGGATGCAACTGATGCTGCCCACAAACGGGCGTCGCGGCAGATGACCCAGGTCCGCTGGCGTGAGGGCAAGGGGGTGATCGACCAGGCCCTCCACCCGCAGGATCGGGTGGGCCGCATGCCGTTGTGCCGAGCGTGGCACGCCGTACAACGCCGGGGCTGCTGATTCAGTCATGGAACGATCTCCTGTCGCGCCGCTCACCTGATGGTAGCCGCCTCCCTGCCGAGCAGTCCTGGCGCACGCTGCCACCGCGCTTCCACCTTGCCGCCGACTTCGGCTACGCCGTCACGGTTGTCGCGAACGCCTGCGCCACGCGCGACCTGGAGTTCGCAGGCACGACGGTCGCCGCGCCCGATGTCCACGCGGCGTTCATGTCCGCGCTGGCCTTCGGCTACGCCAACGTTGTGGCGGCGGACGACCTGCCGAAACCCTGAAAAACAGCCACGGCCCGCGCGGGATGCACGGGCCGTGGCCGGGGAAAAGGGAGGGGAGGGAGGAGGAAGTAGGGAACGACGCAGCGCGCTGGGCTGGCGGTTGGGATGGCAACGGCAATCAGCGCGCCGCGTGAGGTCTTAGCGGCTCCAGACGAACCCGCGCAGGGTGGCGTCGCGATCCGTGCGCGCGAACCCATCGCGGGAATCGACGCCGAAGCGCATGGCGGCGACGGCGACGAGGGTCAACAGACCAACGGCGGTGATGAAGATGATGGCTTCCATGATGTGCTCCAGTGATCTCGTGAACGGAACGGAACGTACATAACTACAACGTCGTATCGACCCCAAAGGTTCAATTGCAGGCAGGCACGCTCTGCCGCGCGAACCACGGGACGCTGATGGTGACCTGGGCCTGCGTGCGGACCCAACCCTCCAGGGAGAGACGCGGGAACTGGCGCTTGACCGCGGGGCGGCGTGTGGCTTCGTCCGCCCGGGCGTGTTCGATGACGGCCCGCTCCCACTCGAATCGACGAAATGCGGCTTCCGTTTCCACGGCGTGCGCGTTGATCATTGCTGGCTCCTGTGTCCGACGAAACCCCACCCCGCGTGGCGTTCGGTGTGGGCCCTCGCCCGTCATTCGTGCCACGCAAATAGAACGCCATGGGGCAGGGCGTGTGAGGTCGATCCGGGACATTTCGGGGGTCAATTCTCAGGTAGCCGCGGAGTCACTTTGGGTGCATAATTAGCCGCGACTAAAGCACTTGCTCCAGCGCCATCGGGTCGGACCGCGCATCGTGCATTTCCATGTTGCGAGCAGCAAAGAATCCCGGACGCTCACCCTGACGCCCTGCGACAGGAACGATGGGAACCGATGGCCGATCCACTGACCCCTCCCAGGACGACCGAACATCACGCCGTCGAGGTGCTGGAGGGCCGTTCGCAACGCGGTTTCGTCGGGCGGTTGCTCCCGTTCATGGGGCCAGCCTTCATCGCCTCCATTGCCTACATGGACCCGGGGAACTTCGCCACCAACATCCAGGGTGGCGCGCAGTTCGGCTACCTGCTGGTCTGGGTGGTGGTGGCCTCCAACCTGATGGCCATGCTGGTGCAGGCGCTCTCGGCCAAGCTCGGCATCGCCGCCGGCATGAGCCTGCCGGAGGCAATCCGCCAGGAAGCGCCAGGCCCGCTGACGTGGGTGCTCTGGGTCCTGGCGGAAGTGGTGGCGATCGCCACCGATCTCGCGGAGTTCCTCGGCGCGGCGGTCGGCCTGTACCTGCTCTTCGGCATTCCGCTCTTCCCGGCCGCGTTGCTCACCGCCGTGATCACCTTCGGCATCCTGGCGCTGCAGCGCTTCGGCTTCCGCCCGCTGGAGGCGGTCATCACCGGCTTCGTGGGGCTGATCGGGCTCTGCTACCTGGTGGAGACGATCCTCGGCAAGCCCGATTTCGGCCTGGCCGCGCAGTCGATCCTGCAGCCGCGCTTCCAGGGCACGGAGAGTGTGCTGCTGGCCGCCGGTATCCTCGGCGCCACGGTGATGCCGCACGTGATCTACCTGCACTCCGCACTGACGCAGAACCGCATTTCGGTGCAGGCGCCCGCCCTGAAGCGGCGCATCTTCCGCTATGAGCTGATCGATATCCTGATCGCCATGGGGATCGCCGGGCTCGTCAACGTCTCCATGCTGATGATGGCGGCCTCCACCTTCTGGGAGCGCGGCATCGCGGTCGATGCGGACTCCGACATCATCATGCAGGCGTACCAGACGCTGGCGCCGCTGCTGGGTGGCGCGGCCAGCATCATCTTCGCCGTCTCCTTGCTGGCCTCCGGCCTCTCCTCCGCCACAGTCGGCACCATGGCCGGGCAGGTGATCATGCAGGGGTTCATCCACCGCTCGATCCCGATCTGGCTGCGCCGGTTGGTGACCATGATCCCGGCGCTGGTGGTGATCGGCTTCGGCGTCGATACCACGCGCGCCCTGGTCCTGAGCCAGGTGGTGCTCTCCTTCGGCATCCCCTTTGCGCTGGTACCGTTGGTGATCTTCACCAGCCGGCGCGACCTGATGGGTGACCTGGTGAACCGGAAGCTCACGACCGCCGTAGCTACGATCATCACCGCGCTGATCATCAGCCTCAACGTCTTCCTGCTCTACCAGACCTTCTTCGGCTGATCAGGAGCCCCGCCCATGCCACTACCAACTGACAGCCCACGCGCGCTGCTCGTACCGCTCGATGGCTCCGCCGCCGCCGAATCGGTGCTGCCGGCGGCGGTTACCCTGGCGCAGCGCCTGCCCGCGCACATCAGCCTGCTGCACACCCTGGAGCGCAATGCCCCGGCGCAGGTGCATGGGCAGCCACATCTCACGACGGAGCCGGAGGCCGAGCAGTACCTGCGACGCATTGCCGACCAGATCGAGGCGCAGGGCGTGGCGGTGACCTGGCATGTGCACGAGGCGCCCGTCGGGAACGTGGCGCGCAACATCGCCGCGCACGCCGCCGCGGAGGGTGCGGAACTGATCCTGCTCAGCACTCACGAGGTGACGGATCCCCGCTCCTGGCTGATGGGCGCGGTGGCGCAGGGGGTGATCCGCTACGCCGCGCCGCCGGTGCTCCTGCTGCGGAATGGCCGCAACGCGCCGCCGGACTTTGCTCCCGGCGAAGTCATCGTGGCGCTGGACAGCGAAGGGCACGGTGAGGTCGCCATTCCGGGCGCGCGGCGCATGGCGCAAGCTCTGGACGTGCCGCTGCACCTGCTCTCCGTGGTGCCCACGGCGGAGACGATGCCCGGTGACCGCGCCGCCGCGGCCCGGCTGCTGCCCTCCGGGGCCAACGCCGCGCTGGACCTGGAGGCCCAGGCGGTGGCGAGTGATCTGGCCGTCCTGGCTGGCCGCCTGCGCAATGAGCACCCCGACCTGGAGGTGGTGGCGTCCGTGATGCGCGGGAACCCGGTGCAGGCCATCATGAACGCGGCCCGCGCCCGGAACGGGATCATCGCGCTTGCCACCCACGGCCGCACCGGGCTGGACGCGCTCTGGTCCGGCAGCATCGGCTCCCGCGTCATTGCCCGCGCCCCGGGGCCCTTCCTGCTGGTGCACCCGGATTCGGCGTAGGGTATTCCTGATACGTCAGGATCAATGGCCTCCGCCGTAACAGGGGAGGCGTGCGCACGCGAGCGGGGACAACTCTCTGTGCCCGGAACCCTGCGTCTTGCAGCTTTTCGTCCGTGTCCCGTTACCACAACGCGAGCGGTTACCCCATCCCCTTGGCCCGCACGGGCCGGATCACCACCACCACGAACTCGTCGTCTGGCTTGCCCTCGGTGTAGGTCTCCTGCCCCTGGTATTTCCGCGCCATGGCGTTGATGAAGGCCCTGTCCAGATCGGGCTCGATGCGCTCCACGGTGCCGCGCACCTCGACGTAGCGGTAGATGTTCGCCGGATCGACGATCGAGAGCGCAACCCGTGGGTCGCGCTCCAGGTTGCGGCGCTTCCGGTCCGCGCCCACCAGTTGGGCAAAGCGCAGGAACTCGCCGTCCCAGCCGAACCAGAGCGGGCTGCTTTGCGGCTCGCCCTGCGGCCCAATCGTGGCGATGTGCGCCAGCGCGGCCACTTGCAGGAGGTCGGTGTATTGCTCCGGGATGACAGTGCTCATGGGAACGGTCGCACTCCTCGTTGGACATGGCAGAGAAAAGGCCAGCGTTATGGCGCTCAGTATGCGTTGCGGCTTGGAATGGATTCTGGCCGGAATCGGCGTCTCCTCCAGCGCTTGCCCTCACCCCCAAACCCCTAGCCCGGTGCGCGGGAGAGGGGAGACGAAGCTGCGTCCAGACTTGGCAAACTGGCGTGACCACGCCGATTCTGGCGCGAACATTGAAGGCAACAAGCCCCTCTCCCGCGCATCGGGAGAGGGGTTGGGGTGAGGGCCGTCCGGCGCAGATATGCTCGCCAAAGCTATTTCACAACCGGGCGTTCTCGACCGCGCTCGAAACACGACGCGGTGGCGAGGCGGTCATGACCCGGTAACGTCCCCAAGCCGCTCTCCTCAGCATGTTCTGCTCACCCCCGCAGCCGCGCGTTGAGGCGGGCAGCCTGCCGCGTGAGGTGGTCGCGCTCGGGGAGGCTGGGTGCGGAGCGGGCGGCTGCGGCGTAGAGGCGGGCGGCGGATAGCAGGTCACCGTCTCGTTCGTGCAGGTAGGCCGCGACGGCGGTGTAGCGGGGCA
>JALYWD010000265.1 GCA_030852885.1 Chloroflexota bacterium
GCGCTGCCAATGTATCCGGCCCCGCCCGTGACAACGATCTTCACGTTTCCTCCAGTCGCTGATGGTTCAGCGCCCCATTGTAGAATCGGTGCAGGTTCCCCGCGTTGATACCTGCCCATGTGACTTCTCTCTGGAAAGGACGAATGCCATGCTTGAGGTCTCACCCGCGCTCGCCGCAGATCCCGAGGTGGCGGCGTCCATCGGCCGGGAGGAACGACGTCAGCGTGACAACATTGAGCTCATCGCATCTGAGAACTTTGTCAGCGCGGCCGTGTTGGAGGCTGTCGGCTCGGTCCTGACCAATAAGTACGCGGAGGGGTATCCGGGCAAGCGCTACTACGGTGGCTGCGAGTTCGTGGACGAGGTAGAGCGCTTGGCCATCGACCGGGCGAAGCAACTCTTCGGCGCCGAGCATGCCAACGTGCAGCCGCACTCCGGCGCTAACGCCAACATGGCCGCCTACCTGGCGCTGATGCAGCCGGGAGACCGAATTCTGGGCCTGAGCCTGGCCGAAGGTGGGCACCTGACGCACGGTCACGCGGTGAACTTTTCCGGCCGCCTCTTCGAGCCGCACTTTTTCGGCGTGAACATCGAAACCGGCCTCATCGACTACGAAGAGGTCGCCCGCCGCGCCCGTGAGGTGAAACCGCGCGGCATCATCGCTGGCGCTTCGGCCTACAGCCGGCAGCTTGACTACGCGAAGTTCCGGGAGATCGCCGATGAAGTTGGCGCACTCCTTTTCGCGGACATCGCTCATCCGGCCGGGCTCGTCGCCACCGGGTTCCACCCCAGCCCGATTCCGTACGCGGACATCACGACCACGACGACGCACAAGACGCTGCGCGGCCCGCGCGGCGGCATGATCCTGACGTCAGAGAAGTACGCCAAAGCCGTCAACAGCGCGGTGTTTCCGGGTATGCAGGGCGGGCCGCTGATGCACGTGATTGCCGGTAAGGCAGTGGCGTTCGGTGAGAATCTCACCCCGGATTACCAGGCGTACGCGAAGCAGATCATTGCCAACGCGCAGGCAATGTCGAACCGGCTGGTCGCGCGGGGATTGCCGATCATCTCCGGCGGGACAGACACGCACCTGATGATGGTTAATGTCGGGGCACGTGACCTGAGTGGCAGCAAGGCCGAGAAGCTGCTGGATGCCGTTGGCATTACCTGTAACAAGAACACGATCCCGGGTGACACGCGCCCGCCTTCTCGCGCCAGCGGCATTCGCCTCGGCACACCTGCCGTCACGACCCGCGGCTTCACCGAGGCGGAGAGCGAGCTTGTCGCCGATCTCATTGCCGATGTGCTCGATGCGCCGAACGATGAGGCCGTGCGAGAGCGCACGGCCGAGCAGGTGCACGAACTGATGCGCGGCTTCCCGTTGCCGGGCCTGAGCCGGGTTGCCTGACGGCCTCGCCCGGCTACTGCAGCAGCAACTCGAACCTCAGCTTGTCTCGTTCCGCTGATGACAGCCGGCGCGAGGCAAGCTGATACAGCCCCACCAGGTAGGCCCGGGTGTGCGGGCTGATGAGGGCGCCCAGCAGTGCGCCAGCCAACGCGCCGATCACGGTCCCCAGCATGAAGGCTGGCAGATGCGATGGCTGACCCGGAGCGATTGCCTCCGACGGCAGATCGCCGAGAGTCGGCCCCTGGCTATCAAGCACCGTGACAGGTGCAATATCCAACGCCAGAGTTTGCTCGCTCACTGGATCGACAGGAGTGTTGGCGCGTCTGACCACAAATCCTCCAGCCGGTAGAAGGTGCGCTGATCGGTGGAGAATACGTGCACGAGCACTTCTCCAAAATCGATAACGATCCAGCCGCTGGCCGCGGTGCCCTCGGTGCGCCGCGCCTTGACCCCGTTCTCGTTCATCTTCTCGACCAGGGTGCGCTCGATGGCCCGGAGTTGGCGCTCATTCTCGCCTTCGGTGATCACGAAGTAATCAGCAAAGGGAGACATCTCGTGAATGTCCATGACCACGGTGTCGCGGGCGGGGGTATCGCTGATGATGTCGGCGAGCAGCAGCGCTCGCTCGCGTCCCGGAGCAAGGTCGGCGGCAGTGCCGGTGGTGATCAGTTCTTCAGCCAAGCAGTCGTTCTCCTGAAAGTGATTGCGTCCGGTGGGCCCGGCAGGGATCGAACCTGCGACCCTGGGGTTATGAGCCCCGTGCTCTACCTCTGAGCTACAGGCCCGATTTTCCTGTGACGAGCACATCCTGTGCCGCCGTGCAACTGAATCTACAACAGGTCGCCGGGAATTGGCAGGTCTGGGTCGTGCTGAGCGGTTACCACTCGTGGCCGCCTGACATGGATGATTCGGTGGAGAGGGCCGGTATGTGTGCCAAGAATGCCAACTTTTGTGGACCGGTGGTATTTGGCATTCCTGGCTCATTGGGCAGTTCATTGTGCCCACGGTTGATCTGCTCGCGCGGATTCGGCGCGGACCTGACTCGCTTCGGTTCAGGTGCTGAGTGAGACCGGGATACTCTGGGCATTGTGGAAGACATTGCCGGGATCGTAGGCCGCCTTGACCTCGGTCAGACGCTGAAAGTTTTCCGCGTAGTACTGCTGCTGCCAATCGACGATTTCCCGGTTTGGGAAGTTCTGGTAGCTCTCGTTCGGTGTGTGTGGGGCGATCAGCCCGGCAACCTCCCGGCTCCAGGCACTGAGTTCGTCGCTGACGCTGGACGGAGCTTCGGGAGACCAGGCCGCGCCGGGTCGCCAGAGAGCGGTCATGTCCCGGTGAACATAGGCGGTCGCATCGCGGGCAGTCTGGGTGAGGGTGCCACCCACCCAGCCGAACAGGGTCAGCATGCCATGAGCCGCATCTGTGCGGTGGGGACAGTTGACGAGCTGATCGACGATCTGCTGGATCACATCGTCGGGGAGTGGCGCGTTCGCGTAGCGGGAGATGTCCGTAAAGGCGTGCGCCTCTGCTTCCGGCTCCAGCAGTCGCCTTTGCGATGCCCAGAAGGGTATTGCCGCGATTTCCTGCTTGATTGGCGGGGTCTTGACCTCCAGGAGCGGTGTGAGGAGATCCTGGAGATCGCTTTCGCCGCCGATGAAGTGCCCATCGAGAGAGACATCGATGCCCCGCCGCTTGCCCGCTTCATCTGGATCCAGGGGAATGATGACGACGGCCGCTCCGAACTCCGGTGGCGCCTGCTGCATGAGCGCCTGGAAGGCCCGGATGACGAGACCGGCGGCGTCTGCTCCGCGCCAGGTGACCGAGAAGTTGGTTACTGGTTTGGTGGGAACCTCCACCAGGTCGAAGGTGAAAGAGGTGTTCACGCCAAAGCTACCGCCCGCGCCCCCGCGCAGTGCCCAGAAAAGGTCGCTGTGCTGACTGGAGGACGCATCCAACGGTTCGCCGTTTGCCGTTACGATGCGGGTTTGCTGCAAGTGGTCGCAGGTGAGTCCTGCCCAGCGCGTGTTGGGTCCAATCCCTCCGCCCAGGGTCAGGCCGCCTATGCCTACCGTTGGGCTTGTTCCAACGGGTAGGAAATGGGGCCTGCCGTCCAGGGTTGCGAAGACCTGGGCGTTCGTGGCGCCGCCACCGACGGTCATCGTGCCGGCCGCAGGGTCAAGAGTGACCCCGCTCAGGCCGCGCAGGTCGATCAGGAGGCCTGTAGTTGTGGAGTAGCCGGCGAAGCTGTGCCCGCCACCTCGCACCACAGGCTCGACACCGTTCTCAACGCACCATTGCACAGAGGCGATGACGTCGGCTTCATCCGCACAGCGTGCAATCGCGGTGGGGATGACTTCCTGGTAGCGACGGTTGGCCGGGGTGTTGGCTGGCTGAAACCCGCTGTCGTCAGGCAACAGGAGTGTCCCGTTCAGACGCTGTTGCAGTTCCCCCAGCGCGGAGTTTGCAACCGGAGTCTGTGCAGAGGTGTCGTGGAGTCTGGCGCCGCCGGCAAGGCTCAGGGTTGTCGCGGTTGCGCTGCACAGCATGGCGCGACGGCTGAAGGTGCGCTTCCCTGCCTGCTGGCGAACGCGTTGATGATCTGGCATGGTGGCGGTCATGCGATTCCTCATAGCGTGCGTTGATTGATGTCGGTCACCGTACCGTATTTGTCACGAGTGGGGCATGTGCGCTTCTTGTGCGAGTGGAACCTCAGCGGAAGGAGGCGCTCCGTCCTGAACGAGGTACCGCATCGGTGACGGCAGGACGGCGGCTCTCTTCCGGATGGTTGATCCCCTGGTTGGTGCGCTGGGACGGGAATTGGGCGCGTGCCTCATCCAGCGGCCAGATACGCTCGGCCAGCAGGTTGATCGTGTTCAGCTTGCGCTGCAGGATTCCTTCCACCACCACAAATGGCTCGCCACGCACCACGTGGCGCTCTGCCTCGTAGAGAGGCGGCGGCACGATGACGTTCAGCAACCCCTGCTCATCCTCCAGCAGCAGGAAGGTCACGCCGCGCGCCGTCTCTGGCCGCTGCCGTACGACCACCAGTCCGGCCACCTGGATGCGCAGGCCATCACGCAGATGCTGGGTATCCGCGGTGGGGCGAATAGGCGCGGGCAGCCGTTGCCGCAGCAGGCCAAGCGGGTGCCAGTGCGGGGAAAGCCCCAGGCCCAGGGTTTCCTCCGCCATGCGCTCCCAGACCGGCATTGGCGGCAGGTCCACTACATCCTGGCCAATCGGCAGCGCCAGCGCCATCTGGTGCCCACGGTCCCGGCCCTGGGCCTTGCCGCGCGCGGGCAAGGTGCGCAGGGGGATCGCCAGCCCAGCCTGCCAGGCGGCCTCACGCCGGGCCAGGCCAAAGCCATCGAAGACGCCGGCCAGCGCCAGCGTTTCCACCATCGGCACGGGGAGGCTTACGCGCCGCATCAGATCGGGCACGGAGCGGTATGGACCGTGCGCCGCGCGCTCCACCACGATCGCCCGCGCCACCTCCTCGCTCAGGCCCTGCACCTGCCCCAGCCCGAGTTGCACCGTGCGCGCATCCTGCACCGTGCAGCGCACACCGCTCTGGTTGATAGCGGGCAGGAGCGTGCGAACCCCGCGCCGCCTGGCTTCGTTCGCCAGCACGGATGGGCTGTAGAACCCCATGGGCTGGTTGTTGAGCAACGCGCTGAGGAACTCCGCCGCGTAGTGATGCTTCAGCCAGCAGGACTGGTAGGCCAGCACCGCGAAGCTGGCGGCGTGGCCCCGTGGGAAGCCGTACGCCGCGAAGCCGAGCAGCTTCTGGAAAATGGCGTGGCTCGTCTCCTCGGGCACGCCGTTGGCGGTTGCCCCATCGCGAAACTGCGTCCAGAGGGAGGTAATGGCCTCCTGCGAGCGCTTGCGCGTCATGGCCCGCCGAAGCTGATCCGCCTGGCCGGCGGTGAACCCGGCCAGCACCTGCGCCACCTCGATTACCTGGTCCTGGTAGAGCACCACGCCCATGGTGTCCTGCAACACCGGCTCCAGCAACGGGTGGTCGTAGGTGATCTGGAAGTTGGGGTCCAGGCGGCGCTGGATGTAGGGCGAGGTGGCGCCGCCCACGATGGGGCCAGGGCGCACGATGGCCACCTGCACGGTGAGGTCATCCAGCGTGCGGGGCTGCGTCTTGAGCAGAGTCTGGATCTGGGCGCGGGACTCGATCTGGAAGGTCCCGACCGTATCGCCCTCGCAGATCATGTCGAAGACCGCCTGATCGGCGAAGTCGAGCCGCGTCAGGTCAACATTCGCGTCCGGATGCCGGGTGGCGATCCCCTGCACACACTCCTCGACCAGTTCGAGCATGCCGAGCGCCAGGAAGTCGAGCTTCACCATACCGGCGTCCGCCACGCTGTCCTTGTCCCACTGGATCAGCCAGCGCCCCTCCATGGCGGCAGGCTGGAGTGGCACCAGATCCGTGATGGGGCAGGCCGAAATGACCATGCCGCCCGAGTGCTGGCTGATGTGGCGCGGGAACCCGGCCAACTCGCTGGCCAGATCGATCAGCAGCGACCAGGGCGGCACATCGAGGCGCGCGGCGTACTCCGGCATGCGCGCCAGTTCCTCACGCAGGATGCGCGCGGAGCCAGGTACGCAGAGCTTGGCGATGCGGTCCAGGTCCGCCACCGGGATGCCCAGCACCTTGCCGATATCGCGCACCGCCGAGCGCAGCTTGTAGGTTGCGAAGGTGCAGATGAGCCCCACCCGGCCCGGGTAGCGCTCGTAGACGCCCAGCATCAACTGCTCGCGGATCTTGCGCGGGAAATCGAGGTCGATATCGGGAGGCTCGGTGCGGGCGTCGTTGAGGAAGCGGCCCAGCGAGAGCCGGTGCTCCAGCGGGTCCACCGGCGAGAGCCCAATCAGGTAGCAGACCAGGGAGTTCACCGATGAGCCACGGCCACGCCCCGGGGGGAGAGGGCTGGCGGCAGGCTGGCCCTGCTCCTGCCGCACCCGGCCCGCCACCTCTTCCGCCAGTTCCAGCAGATCGTGATGCATCAGGAAAAACGCGGCCAGCCGCTGCCTGGCGATAAGGTCCAGTTCCTCATTCAGGCGGTCCCAGGCTACCTCCCGCCGTGGATGGTCTGGAGGGAAGCGCCCGGCAAACTTCTCATGGCAGATGCGGGTCAGGTAGCTATCGAGCGATTCTCCCTCCGGGGTCGCCTGCTCGGGGAACTGGTAGGGCGCGTGCGTGGCCAGGTTGAACGCGGCGCAGCGCTCCGCCAGGTGCAGGGAGGCCTGCACCGCCTCCGGATAGCGCGCGAAGAGGCGCTCCACGTCGGCCATGGGGCGCAGGGCAAAATCCCCATTGCGACGGTGGTACCGCGCGGTGGCATCCAGCGTTCCCTGGTGGCGAATGGCGACCAGGACATCGTGCAGGCGATAGCGCTCCGGCCGGTGGTAGTGCACGTTGCCGGTGGCCACGGTGGGGAGGCCTGCCTCCGCTGCCAGCCGGGCCAGGCGAGCCATGCGGCGCGTGTCGCCCCGCACCTGGTTCTGCTGCAACTCCACGTAGACGTTGCCGGGGCCAAACCAGGCCACGTACTCCCGCAGCAACGCCTGGGCGCTGACAAGATCACCATCATCCACGTAGCGGCTCAGTTGCCCCCTGGGGCAGCCGGTGAGCAGCACCAGCCCACTGGCGTGCTCCGCCAGTAGAGCCGGATCGAGCCGCGCTGCACGCTCAGCGGATTCCGTAGGCCAGCCAGAGCCGGGATCTGGCTGGTGGGCCGCCGTGATGAGCCGGCAGAGATTGGCGTACCCCGCAGCGGATTCCACGAGCAGGGTGATGTGGCTGCCATCCAGCAGCGTCATTTCTGCGCCGGTGATGGGGGCAATACCGGCTGCGTCGGCGGCGTTGGCAAACTCCAGGGCGCCGTAGAGGCCGTCGTGGTCCGTCACGGCCAGGTGGCGGTAGCCCAGCTCTGAGGCCCGCGCCACGATCTCCTCGGGCAGAGCCGCGCCATCCAGCAGGGAATAGGCCGTGTGCAGGTGCAGTTCGGCGTAGCTGGGTCCTGGGTTGGGGGTGCTCATGGCGTCGCTGCAATGACCATGCTGGCTCACCTCGATACGGCTGCCTGGCCTGGTCTTGCCTCGATCGCGGTGCCGGCTGCGAAGCCCCTCAGGCGGGCTCCTGCGGCCATCCGCTAGAGTGTTAGCCGACTCCCTCCACCGCTGCCGGGGAGAGTGTGACCGGTTGTGGCTGCCGCGTCGTCACGATGACTTCCGCCAGCCAGCCGCTGGAGAGTACCCCAGCCAGGCCAACCAGGATGGTGGCGACAAAGAGCGCCTCGTAGCTGAAGCGCTGGATGATCAACCCACCTGCCACCGGTGCAAAGGCCGCCAGCGCCAGCAGGCCGCTGGTGAGCGCGCTGTAGGACGCGCTCAGGTGCCGTGGCGCCAGGGGAGCAAGGTAGGCCGGCCCGCTGCGCGCCAGGGCGGCCAGTGCCGCGCCAATCGCGAAGAAGCCAACGGCGAACGTGACCGCCGGAGCGTTACTGCCGAAGCGTGACTGAAACTGCTCCACCGTCAACAACTGCGGGAGAAGCAGCGCCAGGGCCGGCGCCACGAGGCGCAGGACCGCCGCCGCCTGCAGCACGGTGCGCGGCTGCGCTTTCCGCTCCAGCCAACTCCAGAGTGGCGTGCTCACCACCCAGCCCAGCACACCCGCCAGGATGAAGACGCCGATTGAACTCGCCGGAATGCCCAGGCGGATCACGGCGTACAGGAAAAGGAACGGATCGATTGCCGCCGTCGCCGCCAGCAGCAGCCGGAAGACGAGGTAGCGGAGATAGCGGCCATCCGCGAGGGGGCGCAAGAGCGTGCGTGGCGCGAATGTTGGTTGCCGCGCAGCCATGTTCGGCTGCGGGCGTTGCAGCACGGTCAGGACCGCCAGCACGACCAGGAAGATGGCCACCACCAGGAAGAGGCGGCCGTAGTTGCCCGGGAACGCGGGTGAGCCCGCGCCCAGGAGCCGCCCTGCCAGCAGTGCCCCGAGAATACTGGCCGCGAGGCTCGCCAGCACCCGGCGCAGGGAAAAGTCGGTCCGCTGGTCCGGGCTGATAGCGGCCCGGACCAGAGATGCCGCGGGCACGCTCCCCAGACCGCCGGCCACGGCGTAGACGATCAGGCAGAGGAAGAAGGTCAGCAAGAGCGGCCGCCCCGATTGCAGGAGCACCGCAGGATTGGTGCGCATGGCGGCCAGGCCCAGCACCCCGATGGCTCCTGCCCGCACCAGCGCCGAGGCAAAGGCCCACTGCTGCTGGCGCGCCGGCTTGATGGCCAGGAGATGCGCGGGCACCCGGGCGACAGTCCACATGCTGGCGGCCAACGCTGGCGCCAGGCCAATCAGCGGGTAGGAGGGTGTGAGTTCAGCCGCGAAGAAGGCGAGGATCAGGCTGGGCAGGAGCATGACCTCCGCCAGCACATTCAGCGCGGAGGCGAGCAGCCCAATGACGGAGGCCAATGGCGCGCGCCGTGGCTCCGGGAAGGCCAACTCGGGATCCTGACTGGAGAACACGCCGCGTCACCTTCTCTCCGAGCGGGATGCCAGAGATCAAGTATAGGTGGCGCTTCCCGGGTAAGGACTCCTCATCTGGTACCGGAGTCGACTATTCAGTACCGGCGGCGGTGTCGCTTCGCGCACGCACCAGGGCAATCGCGTTGGCCAGGAACTGCGCGTCTTCCGGCGCCATCAGTTCCACCGCCGCCGTGCTGCCCACGGCCTGCTGCGCCGGCAATACGCCACCCAGGGCGAGCACAACTGGCCCCTGCCCGGCAAGCTGTCCGCCAGCCCAGCCCAGGAGCACCGGGTCCCGTACGCCAAGCTGCTGCGCCAGCCGCAGGGCAGCCGCCCACATCGGCTCTTCCGGTCTCGCCGATACGGCCGGGAAGGTTCCGTCTGTGAGCAGCGTTGCTTCGCCGTCCGGGTCGAGCAGCACCACCTGCACGTCTTCCTTACCAGAAAGCTCACGCTGCAGTTCCGCCCGAATCTTGGCGTACGTGACAGGCAGCACTTCCGGGAGGACCTGGGTGTTGGCGATGACGGGCATGAAGTTCGCATCGCCCGGCCAGCGCGGCACGATGTGCTCGTGCAGATGCGCGGCAATGCCCGCTCCGGCCACCGCACCCACGTTCACGCCGATGTTGAACCCGACCGGATTGAGCGCGCGACGCACCGCCCGCATCACCGGGCGTCGCAGATCCGCCAGTTCGTGCGTCGTCGCATCGTCCGCATCCTCGGGGGAGGAGATATGCGCCTGTGGCACCAGCATCACGTGCCCGGTGTTGTAGGGAAAGAGATTCAGGATGACATAAGCTGAGTCGCCACGGTGCGCAATGAGCGCGTTCGTGTCCTGCTGCTCGCGCAGGCGATTGCAGAACACGCAGCCCTCCTCACGGGGGCCGCCGGTGACGTACTGCATGCGCCAGGGTGTCCAGATCCGGCCCAGGCGCGCGGTACCAGGGGGAACGGCTTCCTCGGGCAGGGGCTCTGGTGGCTGCATGAGGTCAGGATTCCGCCGCGAAGTGGTCAGCGAGGTAGGGACGGCCGCGGAGCGCCGCGAGATCCGCCGCCACGACGTCTGCCGGGTCCACCCCGGCCACGTGGCAGGCGGCAGCAACCAGAGAGAGCGTCGATTGCACCTGCTCCAGCGTGCCTGCGGTCAGCGGCCGCCACTGCT
>JALYWD010000205.1 GCA_030852885.1 Chloroflexota bacterium
TTTCTGCTGTGCGGCAAAGTCAGGTGCAACGTCTCAGGGGAAATGTCCGTTTGAGGTCGCCACCACCCTCAGGTGTCGTCCTGAACTTGTCGTTGGAAGCGTTCCCCTCCCCTACACCCCTGACGCCACCACCCGTGGTTCGTTCGCCAGCATGTTGAAGCTCGCCACTTCGGCCGGCACCTGCACTCCCGGCTCGCGCTCGTACAGCGCGACGGCGTCGGCGTAGGTGACATCGGGGTTGGCCGTGACAGCAGCGATGCCGTCGAGCAGGGGTAGCAAATCGTCCGTGACGGGGTTGTCGCCCAGGATGCCCCAGGTATCCCAGAGGATCATCTCCCGTTTCGTGAGTGAGGCCAGATCCTGCACCAGGTTGTGCCGCAGTTGCAGCCAGCCACGTGTCACCGGGATATCGAGAGCAGGATCAACCACGAAGCGTTCCGGGGATAGCTCTCCGCGCCGGCAGGCTTGCCACGCTGTGCCACCAACCAGGAAGCGGTCGCGCGGGATATCGAGCGTATCAATGGCGAAGTCGTCATTGGGATCGGTCCGCACATCCGCCAGTTGTGGATCGATCAGCCGCCAGCGCTGGTTGGCCTCGTCCCAGACTTCGGCGACGACGTGATCGACGAACCAGCCTGGGTCAAAGTAGCCGGCAAAGCCCACGCGTGCCCGCGCCGGGATGCCAGCGTGGCGCAGCATGGTCAGGTAGAGCAGCGTGAAGTCGCGGCAGCAGCCCACAAGGCGCTTGGCCGGTGCGCGCTCTGGCGTGAGCGGCCCGCTGTCCATCGCGTGCAGGCGGGCCAGCATGCGCTCGGCAAACCGCGTGTCGATTTCCGCCACACGTTCCGCGGGAATGCCGAACGCCGCCAGGTCATCGGCGCGGTAGTGTGCGACCAATGGCCGCGCCAGCGCGCGAAGGGCCGTGAAATCCGCCGGCAAGCCAGAGAGCCAGCCAGCCATTTCGCCAGGATCGGTGATGGGACTCTGTGAGGCGTACGGCGCACGATCGGTCATCTGATATCTCCAGCGGTGCGTTGGGCGAAATGCACTATTTTCCGTGACATCGGTGCGTGGTCTTGCTCTACCATCGCGCTGACAACAGTAGCGCGAGAAGGATGCCCCATGACGCCAGACACACTCCGCATTGGGTTGGCCACCGTCCGCAACGCCCCGACGATCGCGGAACGGTTGGCCACCGCCGATCACATGCTGGCCGAAGCCGCCGCGCAGGATGTGGCCATCGTCTGCTTCCCGGAGACGTACATCCCCGGCCTGCGCGGCTTTGATTTCCCGGTGCCGCCGCGCGATCAGGCACGGCAGGAGGCCGCGCTGGCCGCATTGCAGGAGATGGCGGCGCGGCATGGTGTCGCCGCCGTGGTGGGCATGGAGTGGGAAACCGAGCTGGGCCTGCACAATGTAGCGGCGGTGATCGACCGCGACGGCGCGCTCCAGGGGTTCCAGGCCAAGAACCAGATTCCGGTCGAGGAAGCGCCCCACTACGTGCCGGTGGGCCAGCGTCGCCTCTTCGCCATTGACGGCGTGCCCTTCGGCATCACCATCTGCCACGAGGGCTGGCGTTACCCGGAGGCCACCCGCTGGGCGGCGGCGCGCGGGGCGAAGGTGGTCTTCCACCCGCAACTCACCGGCAGCGACACGAGCGGGCCCGTGCTCACGCGCTGGGGTGACCCGGATGCCCCCTACTACGAGAAGGCGATGCTGATGCGCAGCATCGAGAACACGGTCTACTTCGCCAGCGTCAACTACGCCTTCCAGTATCCCGAATCCGCCACTAGCCTGATTGATCCAGAAGGCGAACTCGCCGCCCACGCGCCCTACGGCGAAGAGTGCCTGCTGGTGCAGGACCTTGACCTGGCGCGGGCCACGGGATTCCTGGCTCAGCGCTACAACCCGGCGTATTACCCGATGGGTATGAGTGGGCCAGTCTCCAGCGCGTCGTCCGAAAGGTAGGGCCGCCGCGACCACTTGCGGATCTCGGCCAGGACATGCTGGCGACGCGCGTCCGCATTCTTCTCGCGGGGATAGCGGAACATCTGCATGCCGAATGATTTGACCCGGAAGTTGAGCGCCATGCGCTCCGCCGTGGCGTCCAGCGTCACGATGGCCGCCGGCCAGATCGCATCCAGCAGGTCGTACCCATACTCGTACCACGCATTTTCCACGTAGGTCAGGGGCATGCGGTTGCCGCGGCCATCCTTTGTCCGGAAGGGCACGGCGTTGGCTGGCGCCCCACTCCTCCATGATGGCGGCGAACGCGGTGTTGACCGCATTGAACGCCGCGAACGCTTCCGCCGAGTTCCAGCGGGTCGCGCAGAGCAGCGTAGAGCGCCTCATCGCGCGGGGAGGACGTGTAGGCTGGCCGGCCCCCATGGGGATGCGCCGCCATGATGACGAGGGTGTCGCGGAAACGTGGGCCAACCATCCCCGGGTTCGGGATGTCGACCTGCTGAACCAACGTCCCAGCCGGATCGCGGTAGACGGGCCGCAGAGCGTCCGCTTCCTCGAAAATCTGCTCCCGTGTGAGCCGCAGGGCCTTGTGCCAGGCGCGGGCGCAGGTCTGCTGGCGGTCGGCGATGTAGGCATCAGGTATCAGATTCTCCGCCGATCATCACTGCTTCCGGGGAACCACCGCCGTGCTACACCGTCACCCCGCCATCGATCACCATCGTCTCGCCGGTCATGAAGGCGGCGGCATCAGAGCAAAGCCAGACGACGGCAGTCGCGATCTCCTCCGGCGTAGCGAGACGGCCCATCGGCGTGCGCTCGGCCGCCCGTGCCTGGAGCAGTGGCGTGTTCGTCACCATCGGCGTCTCGACATACCCGGGACAGATGGCATTGACCCGGATACCGTCGCCGGCGTACGCCAATGCCGCTGCGCGGGTGAGCCCGACGACGCCGTGTTTGCTCGCGGAATAGATCGGCAACCAGGCGGAGCCACGCAGCCCGGCAATAGAGGCGGTGTTGACGATGGCGCCTCCACCCTGCCGCTGCATCTGGATGATCTCTTCCTTCAGGCAAAGCCAGACGCCCTTGAGGTTGATACTCATCAGCCGGTCGAACTCGTCCTCGGGAACATCCGCCAGTTGCGCCACGCCACCCAGGATACCGGCGTTGTTGTGGGCGTAGT